>JAGXHO010000282.1 GCA_024636105.1 Trueperaceae bacterium
GCCATGATCACCGGGAAATCGCGCTGCAGCGCGGCGTCGACGGCCAGGCGGCCGAGCCCCGGCCAGGAGAAGATCGATTCGGTGATTGCGGCCCCCGAGAACAGCCGCGGCACCAAGACCCCCACCACCGTCACCACCGGGATGAGCCCGTTGCGGAGCGCGTGGCGCGTGAGCACCGCGCGCTGCGGCACCCCCTTGGCCCGCGCCGTGCGGACGAAGTCCTCGCGCAGCACCGTCACCATGCTCGAGCGGGTGTAGCGCGTTAGCTGAGCCATGGTGCTCGTGCCGAGCACGAACGCCGGCATCGCCAGGTGGCGCAGGCGCTCGAGCCAGCCGCCGTCGCCGGTGGCGCCGGTCCCGCCGCTCGGCAGCCACCCAAGCGTGACGCTGAAAAGCACGATCATCATGATGCCGAGCCAGAAGTTGGGGATCGATACGCCCATGAAGGCGGCCACGGTGGCGATACGGTCGAACCAGCCGTTGCGCCGCACCGCCGACAGCACGCCGATGGGGATGGCGACGACCAGGGCGAGCGCCAGCGACGCCAGCGCCAGCTGCGCGGTGGCGCCGAAGCGCTGGCCAATGAGCATCGAGACGGGGCGCGAGTTGCTGAGCGACGTGCCGAGGTCGCCCTGCAGCATCCCGCCCGCCCACCGCACGTACTGCACGACGACGGGGTCGTCGAGGCCGAGGTTGCGGCGCATGGTGGCGGCCGCCTCCGCGGTGACGTCCTCTTGATACAAGATGGCCGGGCCGCCCGGCGCCGCGGCGATGAGCGTGAACATGACCATGCTCACGACCAACACCAGGATGGCGGACTGGGCGAACCGGCTGAGAAGATATTGGGTCATGCGGCTCCCGGGGGGAGGCGTCGTGGGCGGGGATCCCCGCCCACGACGCCGTTCAGGTCAGCGAAGGGCCGTCGTGCTCAGCGCAGCGACGCCCGGTGGAGCCAGGTCAGCGCGTCGCGGAAGCCGATGTCGGGCAGACCCTCGACGCGCGCACTGGTCGCGCGCACCTCGGTTGGGTAGATGGTGAGGATCGAGGGCTGCTCCTCGACGATCAGCGCCTGGAACTCGGCGTAGATCGCCGCGCGCTCGTCCTGATCAGCCACGGTGCGACCGCGCTCGAGGAGCTCGTCGACGCGCGCGTTGCTGTAACGGATCTGGTTCAGCGCACCGTCCGTGTGGAAGTAGTCGTAGAGGTCGGGGTCGGGCTTGATGACCCACCAGCCGACCCGCGCGTCGTACGTACCCTCGCGGTAGCGGGCGAGCACCGTGTTCCACTCGGTGGTCTCGATCTGGATGTCCATGCCGATGGAGCGCCAGGCGTCCTGCGCCACCAGGTAGACCTGGTCACGGGTCGGGTTGCCGCGGTCGGCGAGCAACGTGAATTGGAAGGTTTCGCCGGCGGCGTTGCGCAGCAAGCCGTCGTCGCCGCGGGTCCAGCCGGCCTCGGCGAACAGCTCGAGCGCCAGCTCGACGTCGTACTCCAGCATCCGCGCCTGATCGCGGGGCACCCACGCGATCGACGGCGGGATGGGGCCGGTGGCGACCTCGCCGAAGCCGCCAAACACCGCCTGGACCATCAGCTCCCGGTCGAGCGCGTGCGCCATGGCGCGGCGGACCCGTGCGTCCTGGCAGAGAGGGTTGTCGTTGTTGAGCGGGATCCAGTCGAAGCGCGGGACGTCGACCTCACCCAGCACGATGTTCGGCGCGGCCGCGAGGCGATCGTAGTGGATGGGCTCGACGGTCCACGTGATGTCGAGCTCGCCGGTCAGCAGCTGCGCGACCTGCGCGTTCACGTCGGGCACGACCTTGAACTCGACGCGGTCGATGGCGGGGCGACCCTCGTGGTAGTCGGGGTTGGCCTCGAGGATGAAGTGGCTCCCCGAGACCTGCTCGACGAAGCGGAAAGGACCGGTGCCGATGGGGTTGGTGACGAAATCGGTCGGGCCGCTGGGCACGCTCAGGTCCATGTCGCCCAGGACGTGCTCGGGCACGATCGCCAGGTTGTACGCGAGCGTCGAGAGCAGCGGGGCGAACGGCGCCTCGAAGGTCATGCGCACCGTGTGGTCGTCGAGCGCCTCGATCGTCTCGAGGGTCACGAAGGCGGCGCTCCAGCGCGAGGCGACGTCGGGGTTGCGGATCGTCTCGACGGTGAAGACGACGTCGTCGGCGGTGAAGGGCTCGCCGTCGTGCCACACCACGTCGTCGCGGAGGTAGAAGGTCCAGACGCGGCTGTCGGCGTCGACGTCCCAGCTTTCGGCGAGGTCGGGCACCACCGTGGAGCCGTCCTCGAACGAGAACCTGACCAGGTTGTTGAAGAGCGTCTTGCCGACCATGATGTCGGAGATCAGGCCGGGCGGGTTGATCGGCCAGGCCGTCGGGTCACCGATCAACGGTGCACGGAGCGTGTTGCCGGACTGCGCGAAGCCGAGGCTTGCGAGCAGCGCGACGATGAGCATCAAGAAGGTTCGGCGCATGGGTGCGTCCACCTTTCGTACGAAGCGAGGGGTTGCGTGGGGCGGGGCGGCGCGGCGATCGCGGGCGCGATCGGAGGGATCAGGCGAGGGTGGCGCGGCAGAGGCGGGTCGCCTCGAGCAGCGCATCGACGGTCCGGTTCAGGTGGCGCACGACCCCGGTGCGGACGAAGCCGTAGGCGTCGTCGCCGATGAGCGCGGCGAGCTGCAGGCCGGGGTTGAGGCCCGGGAATAGGCTCGACTTGGTGTTGCGCATGATGGGCGACCACTCGGCCGGGTCGTGGGTGAACCGCCCGCCCTTGGTGTAGGTCGCCGGCAGCAGGACCCGGCTGAGCGCCATCAGGGTGGCGTTCGCCTCGGCCCGCGTGGCGTCGTCGCCCGCGGCCCGGGCCCGCGCCACGAACGCGCTCGCGGCCTCGTGGAGGTCGCGGGCGGCGCTCAGGAACGCTTCGGTGGGCACGTGGTCGCCGGCGTCGCGGGTGAACTCCTCGGCGTAAGCGAGCACCTCGGCCGTCGCGGAGCTCGGGTCGATCGGCAGCACGTCGGCGTTCGTGAGCGCCGTGATGGCGGTGAGGCTGACCTTGGTGTCGAGCGTCAGGATCTCGACGTCGGCCTTGTCGAGCGTGTCGGCGCTGGAGTGCCACCACCAGGCGTTGGCGCAGCCGCCCGTCCAGGCCTTGCGGTCGGGATGCCCCTCGGGGAGGAACGGGTAGGTGCTGAACGCGGGGACGCCGTTCGCGAGGAACGACTGGTCGGCGGCGCGCGACGGCCGGTGGATGGGCGGGTCGTCCTGACCGGTCACGTCGAGGATGACGCCGGTGCAGAAGTCCTCGACCTCGGCGGTCGTGTGGCGCGCGACGTACTGCGTGGCGCCCTTGACCCCGGGGCTGTCGATGTTGTGGTAGACGATGCAGCGGTGGGCCAGTTCGCGGAAGAAGGTATCGGCGTACCAGGTGCTGCCGGAGTAGCGCCCGTGCGAATGGCCGGGCCACCAGCACAGGCGCACGCCCCGCTCGAGCTGCTCGCGGGCGCCGTGGAGGATGCGGGCGAGCTCGAGCAGGCACGTGTCACCGGTGGCGTTGTCGGTGATCCCGATCTCCCACGAGCAGTAGTGGGCGCCGACCAGGACGAACTCGTCGCCTGCGCCGGGCGCGGCGGGCTCGATGATCGCCTCGGGAAGCTTCGAGCGGTACCAGCCGGTCTCGACCTCGGCCGTCATCTCGACCTCGACCGGACCCTGAGCGATGAGCTCCTTGAGCGCGTCGCCGTCGGGCTTGGCGATCGAGACCGCCGAGCCGGTGGGGAGGCGGTCGAGCTGGTCGGCGCTCGGCGTCCCCCAGATGGTGGTGCCGATCATGTTGTGCACCACGTTGCCCTGGTTCGCGAAGATCAGCGCCCGCACGCCCGCCTTGCTCGCCTCGAGGACCGTGATTGGGGTGCACAGACCGTCGACGAGCAGGACCTCACCGGCGGCGCCCGAGAAATCGTTGTCGGGAACGTAGCGCACGCGAGCGCGGATGCCTTCCGCGCCGGTGGACTTGGCGAAGCTGTGGGTCACACACTCGAACGCCCGGCCACCGTCGCCGGCGACGCGCAGCGTCGCCTCCCGCGGGTACGACAGGAAGGCGTCGAACTCGTGCACCCGCACCGGCACGCCGGCGGCCTTCAACTGCGCGACGAGGTAGTCCGCAGCCGCGTCCTCACCGGGTCCGCCGGTGTCGCGCCGCACGCCTGCGAACCACTCGAGGTGGCGCTGAAGGTTCTGGGGCTGCACTGCTGCGTGCAGGGTTTGGGCCAACGTCATGGTGCCTCCATCCACGAGATCCAAAGCGGCACCGAACCCTGCGGTGGGCTGGAGCGCACGTTCTGAATCCTCTGCTTCAGAACGTTAGCGGATTGGCATGGTCGGTGCAACCAGAGCCGGGGTCCCGCGAGTACACGCGCAGCCCCTTTACGGGGCGTAGACCTGATCCTCGGCGTTGATCGCGTCGAGGCGCGCCAGGCGGCTGCTGGCCGATTCACGTAGCGTACCCGCCACGCCGTCGACGAGCGCACCGCAGACGCTCGCGACCGCCGCGTAGCTGTTGAACGTGCCCTCGACGGAGACGACCAGCACGGCGTCGGCGAGGCTCGCGACTGCGGAGACGCGGCTGCTGACGAGCGCGACCACCGCCATGCCGCGGCGCTCCTTGGCCTCGCGGACCACCTCGAGCGTGCGTCGGGCCGGCTTGCCTACGCTCACCGCCAGCAGGACGTCGCCGGGTTCCGCATCGAGGAGCTGCTCGTGCACGTCGTCGAGGTCGTGGCGCACCAGGGCGACCCGTGGCCGCACGAGCTGGAGCGCGAAGCCGAGGTACGTCGCCGATCCGGCCGACGCGCGGACGCCGACGACGGCCACTCGTCGAGCGTGTGCAAGCTGTCGGACCACGCGATCGAAGGCGTCCACGCCGAGCCGTTCGTACGTGCGCTTCAGGTTCTCCACGTCGGTGCGGTAGGCGCGCTCGAGCGGTCCTTCGTCGGCCCCCTCCTGCAACGCCCGCTCGAAGCGATCGCCGAGCGAGTGGGTGGCCTGGAGGTCGCGCTGGGCCGCCTGTTGCATCGCCGTGAAGCTGTCGTAGCCGAGCTTGCGGGCGAAGCGCACGATGGTCGCCTCGCTGACGCCGCTCCCCTTCGCGATGGCGCTGACGGTCTGGAACGCGATGGCTTCGCCATGACGCTCGAGCCACGCGGCCACGCGCCGCTCCGTCTTCGTGAACGTCGCCTGCCGCTGCCCGAGCCGCTCGTCGATCATCACGCCGGTCTCCTCCTGAACCGCCACCAGTCGAGCCCGCCGCCGGTCAGGCGACCAGCTCGCCGATCACGCGCGCGATCAGTGAGCGCGCCAAGATCACCGGCACGTCGAGCTCTTCACGCAGCGCGGCACGCATCGATTCGTTCATCCCGACGCAGGTCATCCACACGAGCTCGGCGCCGGCCTCCCGCAGATGGCGGCCGGCTGCGCGCGCGGCGTCGTCGGCCGCTCCATCATATGGGAACGCCGAGGTCACGACGGCGTCGAGTCCGAGACCCCGGTACTGCGCCTCGGTGGGCGCGATCTGGTGCGCCGCCGGCTTCACGACGCCGAGCTTCGACCCGGCGGCGAGCGCTTCGACGACGTTCGGGAACAGCTTCCCCGGGTTCACGATCGGCACCTTCGCCGTGAGCGCGGACCAGTCGGCGCCGCACAGGACGACGATCAGGTCCGCCCCCTCGGCGACGAGCGCGTCGACCTCGGCCTGCATGCGCGGAACCGCGAGCTCGTAGGCGATGCGCGCCGAACCGCCGTCCCGCAGCTTGGTGACCATGTGCAGTCCGTCGTCGCCGCGGTCGAGCTCCGCGAGCTGCTTTGCGTCCATCCCGTCCATGACCCCGCACTCCAGGACGCGAACGGGCGCGCCCAGGCGCTCGACGAGGTACGGGACCAGGTCGTCGCGAGGCGATTGGCCGATGGTGGCGAAACCGATGGTCGTCATGGCGGTCCCCGAGTCCGGCCGTGCAGACGGCCTGAATGAAGTATCCGTTTCACGATACAAGACGGCTGAACGCGATGGAGTCAGTTCGTTGGCGCACGAGCGACACAGGTCGCCCGAGCGACGCGCACGCGCGCCGAACGGCGAACGCTGAAAGGACGTAACCGGCGCGGACGTCAGCCTACGCCCGAGGTCGTACGTCGGACGCCGTGCCACCGACCGAGCCCCTTCACCACCTCGGTCACCACCACCGGCAGCAGCGCCATCCCGATCACCAGGGCCCAGTCGCGCCCGTCCAGGGCGACCGTCCCCAGCACCCGTTGCAGACCGGGCTGGTAGACGGCCAGGACCTGAAGAGCGATGCACAGCAGCACCGCGCCCCACAGCCAGCGGTTGGTGAACGAGCGCCGCGAGAACACGGTCTCGCGCACCGACCTTGCGTTGAACGTGTGCGCCACCTGCGTGAGCGCGAGCGTGACGAACGCGATCGTCACCGCGTGCGGGAGGCCCTCGCCGCGCCCGTACCAGCCGAGCCCCACGGCGAAGGCGGCGAGCGTGACGCCCGCGAGCAAGGCGCCTTGCCAGGCGATGAGCACCACGTAGGCGCGGCTGAGCAGCGGCTCGGCCGGGTCGCGCGGCGGCCGCCCCATCACGTCGGGGTCGGAGGGCTCGAGCGCCAACGCGAGCGCCGGGAAAACGTCGGTGATCATGTTGAGCCACAGGATCTGTAGCGCGGCGAGCGGCAGTGGCCAGCCGATCATGATCGCGACGAAGACGGTGAGGATCTCCGCGAGGTTGCAGCTGAAGAGGTAGTGGACGAAGCGCTGGATGTTCGCATAGATGACGCGCCCCTGCTCCACCGCACGGACGATGGTGCCGAAGTCGTCGTCGCGGAGGACCATCGCGGCGGCCTCCTTGGCGACCTCGGTGCCCTTGATGCCCATCGCGATGCCGATGTCGGCGGTGCGCAGCGCGGGCGCATCGTTGACGCCGTCACCCGTCATCGCGACGATCTCGCCGCGCGCCTGGAGTGCCTCGACGATCCGCAGCTTGTGCTCCGGCGACACCCGCGCGAAGACCGCCGCATCGGCCACGGCCTCGCGCCAGCCCGCCTCGTCGCGGCCCTCGAGGTCGGGGCCGTACCAGGTGCGCAGCTGGGCGCCGTCGAGGCCGCGGTCGATCCCGAGGCTCGCGGCGATCACGCTCGCGGTGCGCGGGTGGTCGCCGGTGATCATGACCGTGCGGATGCCGGCCACGCGGCAGCGCGCCACGGCCTGCGCCGCCTCGTCCCGGAGCGGGTCGATCATGCCCACCAGGCCGACGAGGGTGAGGGCATCGTCGCGAGCCTCGGGCGACGCGTCGTCGGGGACCTGGCGCTCGGCCAGCGCCAACACCCGCAGCGCCTCGTCGGCGAGCTCCTCGGCCATGGTCGCCCAGCGCGCCCGAGCCGCCTCGTCGAGCGGCTCGCTGCCCCCGTCCGTCGCGACGCGGTCGCAGCGCTCGAGCACCATCGCCGGCGCGCCCTTGGCGTAGACGACGCCGCCATCGCCGCACCGGTGCGCGGTCACCATCCGACGCCCGGCGGCGTCGAACGGGACCTCGTCGACGCGCGGCTGGGCGTCGCGCAGCGCCTCGAGGTCGATCCCCGCCTTGCGCGCGGCCACGAGCAGCGCCCCCTCGGTAGGATCGCCCAACACGGCGTCGCCCTCGTCGCGATCGCCGCCGGCACCGGTGCCGCGGTCGCCGTCGGCCGCCAGACGCGCGTCGTTGCACAGGACGCCGATGGTGAGCGCCGTGCGCAGCAACGCGTCGGCGTCGGGCTCGACCGCTTCGCCCGCCACCTCGAAGCGGCCCGCCGCGTCGTAGCCGGTACCGGTCACGTCCACGCGCCGCTCGGCGACGACGAAGCAGCGCACCGTCATCTCGTTTCGGGTGAGCGTGCCGGTCTTGTCGGTGCAGATGACGGTGGTGGAGCCGAGCGTCTCGACCGCCGGCAGGCGGCGCACCAGGGCGTTGGCGCGCGCCATGCGCTGCACGCCCAGCGCGAGCGTCATGGTCGCGACCGCCGGCAGCCCCTCGGGCACCGCCGCGATCGCGAGGGCGATCCCCACCTCGAGCATGTCGAGCAGCGCGTTCCCGCGCAGGACGCCGGCGACCACCACGACCGCGGCGACCGCCAGCACCACGCCGATGAGCGCGCGCCCGAGCTGCTCGAGCCGCCGCTCGAGCGGGGTCGCGTGCAGCTCCGTCTCCTCGAGCAGCACGCCGATGCGTCCGACCTCGGTGGCGCGACCCGTGCCGGTGACGAGCAACCGACCTCGACCAGCGTTGACGGTCGTGCCGAGGAACGCCATGGTGCGCCGCTCGGCCAGCGGCGCGCGCTCGTCGACGGCGGCGTCCGCGACCTTCTCCACCGCCTGCGACTCGCCGGTGAGGGCGGACTCCTGGAGCTGCAGCCGGGCGCTCTCGATCAGCCGCCCGTCCGCGGGCACCCGGTCGCCCTCGGCGAGCAGGACGACGTCGCCCGGCACCAGCTCCTCGACCGCGCTCGTGCGCTCATGCCCGCCGCGCAGGACGCGCGCCGTGGGCGCGGCCTGGCGCTGCAACGAGGCGATCGCCTTGGCGGCGCGCAGCTCGGTCGCGAACCCCACGATCGCGTTCACGCCGATGACCACTAAGATGGCGACGGCCTCGATGGTGTCGCCGGCGACGAGCGCGATCGCCGCGGCGGCGACCAGGAACAGCACGATCAGGCTGGTGAACTGCTCCAGCGCGATCTTCCAGATCGGCTTGCCCCCCGGCGAGGGGAGCCGGTTGGGGCCGTAACGGGCGAGCCGCGCCGCCGCCTCGGCCTCGCTCAGCCCTGCGTCCAGGTCGGCTTCGAGGTCGCGCGCCACGTGCTCGACCGACCAGGCGTGCCACGGGGTGGCGGCTCCGTCTGCGTCGGCAGAGCGCCCCGAGTCCTTCGCGCCTTGATCCGTCGGCATCGCGACCCATCCCTGCCCCGCCCGGTCGGGCGCGCTCGCCCCACCCTAGCCCCGCCCACGGGGACGGCGGCCGACGGCGCTCACCCGCGGTCGTGCCCGTGCTCCGGCGGTACCCTTCGGCACCATGCCCGCGCCCACCGACCCTCAGGCCGATCCCGACGCCCAGCCGTCCCGCGACCCGATCGCCCACCTGCTCGCCCACCGCTCGATCCGCCGCTACCGCCCCGACCCGGTCCCCGACGACGTGCTTCGGCGGGTGCTCGAGGCGGGCGTGCGCGCCTCGTCCTCGGGCAACATGCAGGCCTATTCGATCGTCGTCACCCGCGACCGCGCGCTGCGCGAACGGCTCCACGCCCCGCACATGAATCAGGACATGGTGCTCGAGGCGCCGGTGCTGGTCACGTTCTGCAGCGACTTCCACCGGATGCGGAGATGGCTGGCGCTCTCGGACGCCGCCGACGGCTTCGACGACGTGTTCGCGTTCCTGGTCGGCGCGATCGACGCGGTGCTGGTCTCGCAGAACGTCGCCCTGGCGGCCGAGGCCGAGGGGCTCGGCATCTGCTACCTGGGCAGCACGCTGGCCAACTGCCACGAGATCGGTCGCATCCTGGAGCTCCCGCCGCACGTGGTGCCCGTGGCCGGCCTCGTGATGGGGACCCCGGCCGAGGACCCGCCCCGGCGCGACCGCCTGCCGCTCGACGGCCTCGTGCACTGGGAGACCTACCGCGACCCGAGCGACGCCGAGGTGCGCGCGACCTACCGCGAGCGCGAGACCGCCGGCTGGGCGCGCTACATGGCCAACCCCGAGCTGCGCGCGCGCATCGAGGCGAGCGGCGTGCGCAACCTGGCGCAGGTCTACTCGGAGCTCAAGTACACCCGCGCCGACCATGCCGCGTTCGCGGCGAACGTCGTCGGGTACCTGCGGGCGCAGGGGTTCGCGCTGCCGGAGTGAGCCGGCCCCGCCGCTAGACCGTGGCGACCTCGACGGTCCGCCCCGTCCGCGCCGACGCGTACACCGCCAGCACCAACGCCAGCGAACGCAGCCCCTCACGGCCATCGACCAACGGCGGCCGCTGCTTGCGCACCGCGTCCACGAAGTCCTCGAGCTGCCGCTGGTGCCAGCGGTGGTCGCTCATGACGTGCGTGGCCGCCGCGAACGCGGTGGCGGCGGCGACGTCGTTGCCGGGCGCCGGCGAACCGTCCCGCAGCGTCCAATCGTGGACCTCGTCGTCCTGGAGCACGATCGTGCCGTCGGTGCCGTGCAGTTCGATGCGCCGCGGGCTGCCCGGGTGGGTGGCGGTGGTCGCCTCGAGCACGCCGAGGCCGCCGTGGGCGAACTCGAGGTGGGCCACCACCGTGTCCTCGACCTCGATGCCCTGGTGGAGCCGGTTGGCGGCGACCGCATGCACACGGCGCACGTCGCCCCCGAACCAGAGCAGCAGGTCGACGTTGTGGATCGCCTGGTTGATGAGCGCGCCGCCGCCGTCGAAGGCCCACGTTCCGCGCCAGGCGGTATCGGCGTAGTACGCCGCCGGGCGGTGCCACTTGACCGCCATGCTCGAGAGCACGGACGCGCCCAGCGAACCGCGCTCGACCGCGGCGCGCACCGCCGCCGGGTGCGGCTTGAAGCGCGACTGGTAGACGACGCCGAGCGTCACGCCGTGGTGCGTGCACGCGGCGACGATCGCCTCGGCGCGCGCCAGGTCGACCTCGATCGGCTTCTCCACCAGCACGTGCTTGCCATGCTCGGCGGCGGCGACCGCGTAGTCGCGGCGCACGCCGCTGGGGGTGCACAGGATCACCGCGTCCACGGCCGGGTCGGCGATGAGCGCGGCCGCGTCCGCGTGGTGGCGCGCGCCCTCCTGCGCGGCCAGCTCGGCCGCGCCGCTGCCGCCGGCGACCGCGCTCAGCGTCGCGCGCTCGCTGGCGCGGATCGCGGCCGCGTGGGTGCGCGCGATGTTGCCAGCGCCGACGATGCCGAAGCGCAGGGGGCTCATGCGGCTCCCGCGTTCGCGGCCGCCAGCAGCGGCCGCAGGTAGTCGAGGCAGGCGCGCGCGCCCGGGATCGAACTGCGGCCGACGATCAGGTGCGGTTCGAGGCTGACGAAGCCTCCGTATCCCCCCGCCACCCACGCGGCCACCTGCGCCGGGTAGTCGATCGCACCCTCGCCCACGACCACGAAGCGCACCCCGTCGCCGTCGCCGAGCGGGTCCTTCACGTGCACGTGCGTCACGAGGCCGGCGACCGCCGCGACCCCCAGGAGCGGCTCGCGCGCGCCCGAGGCGTAGGCGTTGCCCGGGTCCCACAGCACGTCGAACGGGTCGCCGAGCTCGCGCACCAAGGAGGCGACCTCCTCGGCGAGCCGCACGTAGGTGGTGTGCTCGTTCTCGATGCAGAAGCGCAGGTTCGGGTCGAGCGCGATGAGCGCGTCTCCGGCGCGCCGGAGGCGCTCGACGATGGCGTCGCGGACGTCGGCGTAGGCGCCTCGACCGAGGAACGCGAAGCAGCGCAGGGTGCCGGTCCCCAGCAGATGCGCCGCGGCCACGACCTTGGGGATGAGCGCGAGGTGGTCGGCGAAGTCGCGTGAGGCCGCCTTGAACGGGTCGGGGTCGTCGTCGTCCCACTCGCCGCCCAGCGGGCACTTGAAGAGCGGCGTCGAGAGCGCCGCCACCCGCAGGCCGGCGGCGTCGAGCTTCGCGCGGATGCGCTCGAGCTCGGCGACGGGGAGCTCGACGACGTTGACGTCGCCGATCATCCGCAGCTCGATCGCCCCCAGGCCCTCGGCCCGGGCGAAGGCGATCGCCTCGTCCAGGTCGCGGCTGACCTCGTCGTTGATGAACGTAGCCTCGAGCATGCGGGCCTCCTAGGTGGCCGCGGACGCAGGCGGTTCGGGCGCGTCGCCCAACCATCCCGCGAGCCGCTCGGCCACGAACGCGTCGTCGGTGAGCTCGGGGTAGGCGCGGCGGACGCGGTCGAGCTCGCCCAGCTGCCCCGGTGAGAGGGCCTCGTGCGGATCGAGGCACCAGATGCCCGCGAGCAGCCCCTGGGCGCGCAGCACCTCGTGGACGCCGGCGATGACGCCCGCGTAGCCGTTGGCGGCGTCGAAGACGGCGGCGTTCGCGTCGGTCAGGCGCGCACCCAGCGCGAGCAGGTCCAGGACCTCGGCGCCGTCGGGTCGGTCGGCCGTGCGCACGCGCCGCACGCGCTCGAACAGGTCGACCATCGCCTTCGTCCAGACCGCCCACTGCCCCAGCAGGCCGCCGACCACCCACGCGCGCTCGGTCCGACCGTCGACCTCGACGTCGAACGGCGTCAGCAGGTCGGCCACGATCGCGTCGTCGTTGCCGGTGTAGAGGGCGATCTGGTCGCGGCGGCTCGAGGCGAGCACCGCGCGCACCACGTCGAGCGTCCGGTACCGGTCGAACGGCGCGATCTTGATCGCCACCACCCCGGGGATCTCGGCGAAGGCGCGCCAGAACTCGAACGAGAGCACCCGACCCCCCACCGCAGGCTGCAGGTAGAAGCCGAAGACCGGCAGCACCTCGGCGACCCGGCGCGCGCGCTCGAGCAGCTGCGCCTCGTCGTGGTCGGCGAGGCCGCCCGGGCTCAGCAGCGCCAGGTGGTAGCCGAGCTCGCGGGCCAGCTCGGCCTCGCGCAGCGCCTGCTCGACCGGGCCCACGACGCCGGCAACGAGCGCCAGCGGGCGCTCGGCCGCGCGCTCGGCCGCCTCCTCGGCGGCGAGCGCCAAGACCGGGCGCAGCAGGCCCGCCGCACGGATCGCGAACTGCGTCGTATGCACCCCGACCGCGAGGCCGCCGGCGCCGGCGTCCAGGTAGTAGCGCGTCAGCGCGCGCTGGCGGCGCTCGTCGAGGCGCCGGTCGGCGGTCAGCGCCAGCGGGTGGGCGGGGATGACGGTGCCGGCGTGGAGGTGGCGCGCGACGGCGTCCGGCAGCCGCGCGGCCATCAGAAGGTCCCGGTCCGCACGCCGAACTTGGTCGGCTTACCGTGCGTCGCCCCATCGGCGGCCACCCAATCGGCCACCCAGTCGATCATCCGCCCGAGCGGCACCTGCGGGTACCCGAAGAGCGCGTGCGCCTCGGAGGCGTTGTTCAGCAGCGCCGTGGGCTCTTCGGAGCCCACGAAGACCGGTTCGCGCCCGAGGCGCTCGGCCAGCCGCAGCGCCGCCCAGCGCACCGAGACCGTCTCGGGGCCGGTGATGTTCAGCACCCGCGGCGGGGCGTCCGCGAGGTGGAGGCTGCGCAGCGCGACCTCGTTGGCGTCGCCCTGCCAGATGACGTTCATGTGCCCCATCGCCAGGTCGATCGGGGCGCCGTCGCGGATCGCCAGCGCCAGGTCGACGAGCGTGCCGTAGCGCAGCTCGACCGCGTAGTTCAGGCGCAGGAGCACCGAGCGGGTGCCGTGGCGGTGGGCGGCGTACTCGAACATCCGTTCGCGCCCGAGCACGGATTGGGCGTACTCGCCCACCGGGCCCACCGGGTCGCGCTCGGTGCAGCCGCCGCTGCCGACGGGCACGAACGGGTAGATGTTGCCGCTCGAGAAGGCGAGCACCCGCGCGCCCGCGAAGCGAGCGCCCACGAGCGCCGGCAGGAAGGCGTTCTGAGCCCAGGTGAGGTGCTCCTGGCCCGACGTCCCGAACTTCATCGCCACCATGTAGACGACGTTGGCGACGTCGGGGAGCCGGTCGAGCGCGCCGGGCTCGAGCAGGTCGAGGGGGATCGTCTCGGCGCCCGCCGACTCGAGCAGGCGGCGCGCCTCGGGGTCGGAGAAGCGCGAGACGGCCGTCACGGTCTTGGCGACGCCGGCCTCAGCGATCGCATTGCAGGCGAGCGCGACCAGGCTCGGCCCCATTTTGCCGCCGGCGCCCAGCACCAGCAGGTCGCCGTCGAGCCGGGCGAGGTCGTCGACGAGCGCCGGCGACGGCGTCGCCAGGCGTCGCTCGAGGTCCTCGAGGGTTCGGATGCTCACGTCGCCGCCTCCGTCGCGCGACCCGGTGCGGACCCGGCCGCCCGCCGTGGGGGACCGTCGGTCGCGCGCTGGGTCGGACGCTCCATGCTAGCCCATCGTCCGGGGCCGGCCCGAGCCGTGCTGGGCGCGTCCGGGGCATCGGTCGTCGGCGCGAGGACTATCGTGGAGCCAGACCCTTCGACCCCCTGCTCGACCCCCCTGGAGGAGACCCCGTGGCGCGACGCACCCTCGGCATCGTGATGAACGGCGTGACCGGCCGCATGGGCCGCCACCAGCACCTCGAGCGCTCGATCCTCGCCCTCCGCGCCCAAGGGGGACTCGACCTGGGCGACGGCGACGTGCTGTGGCCCGAACCCACGCTCGTGGGGCGCAACGAGGCGCGCCTGCGGGCGCTGGCCGAGGCCACCGGCGTCGAGCGCTGGACCACCGACCTGGGCGCGGCGCTCGCCGACCCCGCCCACCACGTCTACTTCGACGCCCAGGTGACGTCGGCGCGGGTGCCCGCGGTGCGCGCCGCCATCGCAGCGGGCAAGCACGTCTACGTCGAGAAGCCGAGCGCGGAGACGCTCGCCGAGGCGCTCGATCTTGTGCGGCTCGCCGACGCCGCCGGCGTCAAGCACGGCGTCGTCCAGGACAAACTGTTCCTGCCGGGACTGCTGAAGCTGAAGCGGGTGCTCGACAGCGGCGTGCTCGGGCGCGTGCTCTCGGTGCGCGGCGAGTTCGGCTACTGGGTCTTCGAGGGCGATTGGCAGCCCGCGCAGCGGCCGTCCTGGAACTACCGCCGGGAGGACGGCGGCGGGATCATCCTCGACATGCTCCCCCACTGGCGCTACGTGCTCGACCACCTGTTCGGCGCCGTCCGGGCGGTCTCGTGCCTGGGCGCGACCCACGTGCCCGAACGCTGGGACGAGGCGGGGCGCCCGTACGCGGCCACCGCCGACGACGCCGCGTACGCCACCTTCGAGCTCGCCGGCGGCGTCGTCGCCACGATCAACGCCTCCTGGACCACGCGCGTGTACCGCGACGAACTCGTGGTGTTCCAGGTCGACGGCACCGAGGGGAGCGCCGTGGCCGGGCTCCGCACCTGCCGCGTGCAGCACCGCACGATGACGCCGCGGCCGATCTGGAACCCCGACGTGGCGAACCCGTTCGACTTCCGCGCCGACTGGGCGACCGTGCCCGACAACGGCGCCTTCGAGAACGCCTTCAAGGTGCAATGGGAGCGCTTCCTCCGCCACGTGGTCCAGGACGCGCCGTACGGGCAGACGCTGCTCGAGGGGGCCAAGGGGGTGCAGCTCGCTGAGCTCGGGCTCGAGTCGTGGCGCGAGCGCCGCTGGCTCGACGTCGCGGAGCTGCGGCCGTGAGCGCCGAGCTCACCCTGCCCCGCGCCGACGGCCGCCTGGAGCGCTACCGGATGGGGGCGCCGGGTGCCTTCACGCGGCCGACCGCACCGCTCACCAGCCGCCGGCTGTACGCCGCGGCCCACGTGGTCGCCGATCCGCTCACCGCGAGCGTCGGCGCCCGCGACCTCGACTGGGACGCCACCCTCGCCTTCCGCCAGCACCTGTGGAGCTGGGGGCTGGGGGTGGCCGACGCGATGGACACCGCGCAGCGCGGGATGGGGCTCGACTACCCGACCACCCGCGAGCTGATCGAGCGCAGCGCCGCCGCGGCGCGGGCCGTGGGCGGCGCGCTCGTCTGCGGCGCCGGCACCGACCAGCTCCCCGCCGGGAGCCCGGCGACGCTCGACCAGGTCACCGCCGCGTACCTCGAACAGGCGCACCACGTCGCGGCGCAGGGCGCCGGCGTCGTCTTGATGGCCAGCCGCCACCTCACGGCCGCCGCCCGTGGCCCCGACGACTACCGCCGCGTTTACGACCGGGTGCTCGCCGAGCTCGACGGACCGGTGCTGATCCACTGGCTCGGCCCCATGTTCGACCCAGCGTTGACCGGCTACTGGGGCGACGACGACCTCGACCGCGCGACCGACGTCTGCCTGGCGCTGCTGCACGACCACGCGGCCAAGATCGACGGCATCAAGCTCTCGCTCCTCGACCGCGAGCGCGAGCTCCACCTGCGCCACCGCCTGCCGGAGGGCGTGCGGATGTACACCGGCGACGACTTCCATTACGACGAGCTGATCCTCGGCGACGCCGACGGCCGCGGCCCGCACCACAGCGACGCGCTGCTCGGCATCTTCGACGCGATCGCGCCGGCCGCCTCGGCGGCGGTCCAGGCGCTCGATGCCGGCGACGTCGCTGGCTACCGCGCGCTGCTCGCGCCGACGCTGCCGCTCGCGCGCCACGTGTTCGGCGCCCCCACCTTCCACTACAAGACCGGCATCGTCTTCCTCGCCTACCTCGCCGGCCACCAGAACCACTTCCGGATGCTCGGCGGGCTCGAGAGCGCACGCTCGGTGGCCCACTTGGCCGAGGCCTTCGGGCTCGCCGACCGCGCCGGGCTGTTCCCCGACCCCGATCGGGCGGCGGCCCGGATGCGCGCGGTGCTCGCCCTCGCGGGGATCGCGTGAACGCCGACGGGCTCGCGCGCCTGAGCCTCAACCAAGCGACCGTGCAGCGCTGGAGCGCGCTCGAGGCGATCGACGGCTGCGCCCGGCACGGCATCGGCTTCGTAGGCCTGTGGCGCGACAAGGTCGCCGCGGACGGCGCAGCAGCCGTGCGCACGCGCTTGGACGCCACCGGCGTCGCGGCCTCGAGCCTCTGCCGCGGCGGCTTCTTCCCGGCGGCCACCGCGATCGCGCGCGCCGAGCGCCTGGACGACAACCGCCGTGCGGTCGACGAGGCGGCAGCGCTGGGTACCGACCTGCTCGTGCTCGTGTGCGGGGGGATGGTGGGGCGCGACCTGGAGGGCTCGCGCGCGATGGTCGAGGCGGGCGTCGCCGAGCTCGCCCCCTTCGCGGCGGATCGCGGCGTGCGGCTGGGGATCGAACCGCTGCACCCGATGTTCGCGGCCGACCGCTCGGTGATCACCGGGCTCGAGCAGGCGCTGGCGCTCGCGGCGCGCCTCGCCGCGCCGAACGTGGGCGTGGTGGTCGACGCGTACCACGTGTGGTGGGAACCGGGCGTGCACGAGCGGCTGCGCGCCGCGGGCGACGCGGTCTTCGCCTTCCACGTCGACGACTGGATCGTGCCGCTGCCCGATCCGCTGCTGGGGCGCGGGATGATGGGCGACGGCGTCATCGACCTGCGCGCCCTGAGCCGCAGCGTGGACGCGGCGGGTTACGCCGGACCCATCGAGGTCGAGATCTTCAACCGCGCGATCTGGGACGCACCCGGCGACGAGGTGCTGGCGACCGTCCGCGAGCGCTTCGTCGCCCACGTCCTCGAGTAGGGCCGCTCAGCGCCCGGCGAGCCCCTCCTCGACGCCGCGCAGGTAGCCGATCGCGCGGGCGGCGGTGGTCGGGCCGTCGGGCTCGTACGCGAACGGTTCGACGCCGACGTCGCCCGCGTAGTCGGCTGCCGCCAGGGCCGCGAGCACCGGCGCGAAGCGGTCGTCGCCCTGACCGGGGGCGCGGCCGTTCGTGTCGTTGACGTGGACGTGGCGCACCAGGCCGGTCGGGACGTGCCGCGCGATGAGCGCCTCGACCGGCTCGGGGTCGCTCAGGCGCGCGGCGCGGCAGTCGATCATCGTGCGCAGCGCCGGTCGGCCAACCGCCTCGACGATCGCGATCGCCTCGGCGACGCTGGTGACGAACTCGGTTTCGCGCCGCGACAGCGGCTCGATGCAGTAGGTCACGCCGGCGGCCGCGGCGGCCTCGCCCGCCCACGCGAAGGCCTCGGTGGCGCGCGCGACCGCGTCCTCGCGTGCGGCCCCGCCGGCGGGCAGCTCGCGCTGCTTCGGCGAACCGTGCACCAAGACGGTAGCGCCCAGGTCGGCGGCGAGGCCGACCAAGCGCTCGATCGCGTCCCGCGTGGCGGCGCGCACGCCGGGGTCGGCGCTCGTGATCGACAGCCCCTCGGGGGCGAGCAGGAGCCAGTGGAGCGCACCGATGCGGATGCCCGCGTCGGCCGCCGCCCGCCGCACCTCGGCTCGGCGCGCGGCGGGCAGCCGCTGCGGCTCCGGGCCGAGGGTGAACGGGGCGATCTCGAGCCCGGCGTAGCCGAGGCCGGCGGCGAGGGCGCACTGGGCCGCGAGGTCGAGGTCGCGGACGACTTCGTTGCAGAGCAGGAAGCGCGTCGGCTCGACCCCATCGCGCGTGCCGTCGGCTGGCGCGCTCATGGCTGCGCTCGACCGCGACCGAACAGCCGCGCGCCCAGCGCCTTGAGCCCCTTGCCGACCGTGGCGCTGCCGAGCATGAAGGTGATCAGGATGATCACCCACAGCACCAGGCTGATCGGGCGCGTGAAGAAGGGCGTCAGGCTGCCGTCGGAGAGGACCAGCCCCCGCCGCAGGTTGACGTCGAGGATCGGCCCGAGCACCACGCCGAGCACCAGCGGCGCCATCGGGAACCCGAGCAGGCGCAGCCCGAAGCCGAGCACGCCGAAGCCAAGCATCACCCAGACGTCGAACACCCGGCTGGCGATGGCGAAGGCGCCGATCGTGCACAGCACGAAGATGACCGGCATCAGCCGGATGTGCGACACGCGCAGCACCAGCAGCATCGGCTTGGTGAGCAGCAGGCCGAACACCAGGATCGCCACGCTGGCGTAGAAGATCATCGCCGTCACCTCGAAGATGAACGACGGGTTCTCGATCATGATCAGCGGCCCCGGGCGCACGCCGTGGATGAAGAGCGCGGCCAGCAGGACGGCCGCCGGCGCCGAGCCGGGGATGGCGAGCGTGAGAACCGGGATGATCGCGCCCGGAACCGCGGCGCTGTTGCCCGTCTCGGCGCTCATCAGCCCCTCGACCGACCCCTTCCCGTACTCCTCTTTGTTCTTACTCGTGTTGCGGGCGACCGCGTACGAGACCCACGCGCCCATGTCCTCGCCGACGCCGGGCACCAGCCCCATGAAGGTGCCGATGACGCCCGAGCGGATGATGGTGACCCAGTGCTTGAGCACGGCGCCGATGCGCGGGATGACCGAACCGGCGGCGTTCTTGACCGACTCGTAGGCGGGGTTCTTCATCACCCACAGGATCTCGGTGAAGCCGAAGACCCCCACCAGCACCGGGAGGAGGCCGAAGCCCCCCGCCAGGTCGATGCTGCCGTAGGAGAAGCGGGCGTAGGCGTAGATGCCCTCCTGCCCCACCATCGCGACCAGGAGGCCGAAGAAGCCGGCGATCCAACCCTTGAGCGGGTCGTCCATGCCGGTCAGGCGGCCCGAGATGACGACGCCGAACACGGCGAGCCAGAAGAACTCGTAGGACTGGAAGCCGAGCGCAGCCTCGGCGAGCAGCGGCGCGAAGATGGCCAGCGCCAGCATCCCCACCAGGGTGCCGAGGAACGACCCGGCGGTGGCGATGCCCATGGCCTCACCGGCGCGCCCGCTGCGGGCGAGCGGGAAACCGTCGAGGGCGGTGGCGGCGTTGGCGGGCGTGCCGGGGATGTTCAGCAAGATAGCGCTGCGGCTGCCACCGTAGATGGCGCCGACGTACGTCGCCACCAGGATCAGTACGGCGTCGCCGGCCGCGAGCTTGAAGGTCAGGGTCGTGAGCAAGGCGAGCCCGAGGGTGGCGGTGAGGCCGGGCAGCATCCCCACGGCGATCCCGAGGAGGGTGGCCCAGGCCACGTTGAAGAGCGTGCCTGGCGTAAAGAGGTCGGCCAGCGCGGTCGCGAAGTACCCGAGTCCGTCCAGCATCAGGGTCCTAAGGGAGCGTCACGAGGAAGACGCGTTGGAAGACGAAGGTGACGGCCGCCGACACGAGCACGGCCTCGACGAGCGCGGTGCCGCCGACGCGCGCGAGCGCGGCTGCGCCCGCACCGGCCGCGAACCGTGGGCGCCATTCGAAGACGAGCAGGAAGGCCCACACGAAGAGCCCGGTGGCGAGCCAGAACGGCAGGTTGCCGACCAACAGGCCGCCGTAGCCGAGCGTGAGCCCCAGGGTGAACAGCACCCGCGGGACGCTGCCGGGCTCGTCGCCCGCAGCCGTCGTCGGCACCGCCTCGTGGCGACGCCACGCGATCGCGGTGCGCAGGAGCATCAGCACGCCGAAGATGGCGAGGATCACGCCCAGGAAGCCCGGCACGATGCCGGGCACGGTGTAGGGGTTGATGCCGAGGTGGCCGTAGCGCGGCATCCGCAGCGCCTCGGCGACCACGCCCGCCCCGAACGCGATCAGCACGAGCGACGTGAACAGGTCTCTACGCACGGCTGCCGGTCGGCTTGCGCATGCAAATCGCCTCCTGGGTGCGGGGCCGCGGCCGATCCGGCCGACGGCCCCGCTCGGATCTTACGGACGCTCTCGGGTTACGGGCGCTCGATGCCGACGGTGGACGGGTCCACCATGGCCTTGCCGCCGTCGAACAGGATCCATGCGTTCTGCTGCACCATCGGCAGCGCGCGGACCTCGGCGTCGGCGCCGTAGAACGGGGTGAACTGCGCCCCGCGCTCGGATGCGTAGCGCTGCAGCGCCTCGGAGTTGGCGATCTCGTTTTCCCAGACCATGTCGAAGGTCTGCACGCACGCTTCGGGCACGCCCTTCGGCACCCAGATGCCGAAGTAGTTGGTCGGGATCTCGAGGCCGGAGAGCCAATCGGTGATCGCGGGGATCGTGCCGAAACCGTCGAGCTCGAGCGGGGTCTCGCTTACGACCGCGAGCGGGCGGATGCGGCCGCCGCGGATCATCTCGGCCTGCTCGACCGCGAGCTGGGTGGTCACCTGGGTCTCGCCACCGACGGTGGCGATGACCGCGGGGTTGCCGCCGTCGTACGTGACGTGGCGGTAGGTGACGCCGGTCGCCTCGGCGATGAGCTCCATCGCGTTGTGGCCGCCCGAGGACTGACCGGCGGTCGCGACCGAGATCTGGCCCGGCTCGGCGATCATGGCGTCGATCAGCTGCTGGAAGTCCTGGTACGGACCGTTGGCGTTGACGCCCACGACGGCGGTGTTGGCGACGGTCAGGTAGAGATGCCAGTCGGCGAGCGAGGTCTGGAGCATGTCGAGCACGACGTACGTGCCGAGGTCGCTGGCGGCGCCGGCGGTCCAGGTGTAGCAGTCCTTGGCGGCCGTCAATGCGTTGCTGGTGCCGATGGAGCCGGAGGCGCCGGGCTGGTTGACCACCACGAACGGCTGGCCGAGCGCGGCTTCGAGCTCGGCGGCGGCGATGCGCGCCATCGAATCGGTCGAGCCGCCGGCCGCCCAGGGGACGATGATCGTGACCGGGCGCTCGGGGGTCCAGGGGTAGTCCTGAGCGAGGCCGAAGGCCGAGACGAAGACGGCCAGGGCGAAAACGAACGTGAGGAAGCGCTTCACAAGGGGTACTCCTTCGCGAGACGGTCGGTGAACGGTTCCGCGGCCGAGCGGCCGTGCGCGAACCGAGCCCTGCGGGCCAAGGCATAGAGGTCGTGCCTCCCGAAGCCTCCTCTCTGCAGCGAGGTGCGCGCCGCGCGTCCGCGCCGACGCCATGTCGGGCCCGGAACGGTGTGCCTCGCTACGATCTCGAACGAACCGTGCGCAGTCTACCGCGGGCCGCCCGGGCCCGGGCAGCGGCGCGCGGTAGGCTCAACACCCACCCAGGACCGCGCCGCGGCCACGACCACGCCGCGGCCCCCCACGAAGGAGCCCGCGATGCGCACCCTCCGCTCCACCTGCCGCACGGTCGTCGCCGTGGGCGAGGGGCTGCTGCGCCTCACGCCCCCCGACGCCGCCCCGCTCTCGGGCGCGCGCACGCTCGAGATGCACGTGGGCGGCGCCGAGGCGAACGTCGCCGCGGGCGTGGCGAGCCTAGGCGTCCCGGCGCGCTGGTGGTCGCGGGTCGCCGCGGGCCCGATCGGCGACGCGGTGCTGCACGAGGTGAAGGCGGCGGGCGTCGACGTCGACGGGGTGCTGCGCGCCGACGGTCGGATGGGGCTCTACGTGGCCGAGACCGGTCGCGGCGACCGGCCGACGCGCGTCACGTACGACCGCGGCGGCACCACCTTCGCCGGGCTGCGCCCGGAGCACCTGCCCGACGACCTCCTCGCAGCGCTCTTCGCCGACGCCGCCTGGCTCCACCTGAGCGGCATCGACCTGGCGATCGACGGCGCGCCGCTCGCCGCGCTCACGCGCCTGTGGCGCCACGCCGGCGCCGCGGGGGTGCGCCGCAGCTTCGACGTCAACCGCCGCGCGACGCTGCCGGGCGCCCCGGCCCTCGCGGAGCGCGCCGCGCCCTACCTGGAGAGCGCCGACCTGGTGTTCGTCGCCGAGCGCGATGCGCGGGTGCTGTGGCCCGCGGCGGCGGCCGCGAACGACCCGTCCGCGCTGCTCGCCGCGCTCGCGGCGCTCGCCCCCCACGCGACC
>JAGXHO010000283.1 GCA_024636105.1 Trueperaceae bacterium
CGAAGTAGGTGATCTCGTGGCCGAGTTCGCGGTTCGCGCGATCGAAGTAGGTGGCGTCGTAGGACTTGGTGCTGAACATCGCGATCTTCATGGCGAAGCCTCTCGGGTCCGGTTGCGGCATCGGCGCGGCGCGGCGCCCTGGGGCGGGCGCGGCGCAGCGCGCGGCGATCGCGCCGGCGGACGGTTCCGGCGGCGCACCCGGCCATCATCCCCACGGCGCGGCGCGGCGGTCAAGGACGCGGCGCACCGTGGCCCTGGGCGGATCGCCCTTGACGTCGGCTGAACGAGTGTTTAGCATGGTGAACATGCGTTCAGCCTCGTCCGCGCCACCCGACGACCGCACCGCCGTCGCCCGCATCCGCGACGCGGCGCTCGCCTGCTTCGCCGAGGCGGGGGTGACGGCCACCACCGTGCGGCAGGTAGCCGAGCGCGCGGGGGTGTCGCCGGCGCTGGTCATCCACCACTTCGGTTCCAAGGCGGCCCTGCGGAAGGCCTGCGACGTCTACGTGGCGGCCTTCGTGCGCGAGCGCAAGTCCGCCGCCATGCGCGCCGGTCCCGGGCTCGATCCCCTCGCCCTGCTCCGTCCGGAGGACGACCGCGTGCCGCTGCTCCCGTACCTCGCGCGCGTGCTCGCCGAGGGATCGCCTGAGGTCGACGCGTTGGTCGACGAACTGGTGGCGGACGCCGAGGGCTACCTCGCCGAGGGGGTCGCGAGCGGGACCGTCCGACCGCTCGACCATCCGGAGGGGGTGGCGGCCGTGCTCACGCTCTGGTCGCTCGGCGCCCTGACGCTGCACCGGCACGTCCGGCGGCTCGTCGGCGTCGACCTGACCGCACCGGCGGCGCAGTTGCTGACGACCACCGGGTACGTCGGCCCCGCGATGGAGATCCTCAGCCGCGGTCTCGTCGACCCGGCGATCTACGAACGACTGGTGCGCACCGCTACCGACGTGGCGCCCGGAGCGCCCGACGCGCCCGACCCCGAGGTCGACAAGGAGGCACGATGAACGCCGCGATCCACGTTCAAGGGCTGGTCAAGAGCTACGGCCGCACCCGCGCGCTCGATGGGCTCGATCTGGAGGTCGGGACCGGGGAGGTGTTCGGGTTCATCGGGCCGAACGGCGCCGGCAAGTCGACCACCATCCGCGTGCTGATGGACCTGCTGCGTCCCGACGCCGGCACCGCGGAGGTGTTCGGGCAAGCGCCGGCCGACGGTGGTCCCGCGCTGCGCGCCCGAATCGGCTACCTCCCGGGCGAGCTCGCCATGAAGGGGCCGGTGCGCGCCGGCGACCACCTGCAGCACCTGGCCGCCCTGCGCGGCGGCCGCGGTCGCGACCGCATCGGCGCCCTCGCCGAGCGCTTCCGGCTCGACCTCACGCGACCGCTGCGCACCCTGTCGAAAGGCAACAAGCAGAAGGTGGGCGTCATCCAGGCGTTCATGCACGAACCGGAGCTGCTCGTGCTCGACGAGCCGACGAGCGGCCTCGATCCCCTGCTCCAGCACGAGTTCCTGGAGCTCGTCCGCGAGCGCGCCGCGACCGGCGCGACCGTGTTCATGTCGTCGCACGTGCTGCGCGAGGTCGAGAGCGTGGCGGACCGTGTGGCCATCATCCGCGCCGGCCGCATCGTCGACGTGGATTCGGTGCGCGGCCTGCGCGAGCGGGCGGGTCAGCGCGTGGCGTTCACCTTCGCCGCGCCCCCCGAGCTCGCGGCCTTCGCCGACGTGGCGGGGCTGCACGACGCGCGGCTCGACGGCGCGACCCTCTCGGGGCTGCTGCGCGGCGCGCCCGACGCGCTCCTCAAGGTCGCCGCCCGCCATGAAGTCGTCGCCTGGTCGGCGCGCGACCGCGACCTCGAAGACCTGTTCCTGGACGTCTACCGCCTCGGTGCCGCCGGCGCCGACGGACCCATCGGCACGAACGGAGGGCGCGATGCGCGCTGAACCCTTCCCGTCCCTGATGCGCGTGGTGCGCGACCACCGCCGCGCGTTCCTGACCTGGCTCGTGGCCCTGAGCGCGATCACGGCCTTCTACATGGCGTTCTGGCCGATGATGGGCGCCGAGATGCTCGCCGCGATCGAGGGCATGCCCGAGGGCCTGATGACCGCCATGGGCTACGACCGCATCGGCACCGCCACGGGGTACCTCGAGGCGGTCGTGTACGGCCTGCTCGGCCCCATCCTGCTGCTCGTGTACGGGATCGGGCTCGGCGTGCGCTTGATCGCCGGCCAGGAGGAGGACGGCACCCTCGAGCTGGACCTGACCGCGCCGGTCGCGCGCGGTCGCCTCTACGGCGAGCGGCTCGCCTCCGTATGGCTGCTGCTGACCGGGCTGGTCGTGGGCGTCACCCTCGCCGTCTTCGTCAGCAACCCGCTGTTCGACCTCGGCCTCGACCTCGGGAACGTGGTCGCGGCGAGCTTCGGGCTCCTCTTGCTCGTCGGCAGCTTCGCGACGCTCGGTTTCGCCGTCGGCGCGGCCACCGGTCGGCGCGGCCTCGCCCTCGGCTCAGTGGCCGGCCTGGCGGTGGTGGGGTACGTGTTCCGCGGCGTCGCGAACGCCGCCGGCGTCGACGCGCTGGCGGCCGTCTCGCCGTTCTCGTGGTTCCTCGCGCCCGACCCGCTGGGCAGCGGCTTCGACCTCGCGAGCACGCTCAAGCTCGCGGCGATCTCCGTGGTCGCCGCCCCGCTCGGGTTGTGGCGCTTCCGGCGGCGGGATCTGATGACGTGAGAGTCGGGACGTGGGCGCGATCAAGAACCGATCGCGCCCACGCCATCAGGCTTCGCGCACGCTAGCGAGCGCTCAGCGCTCAGGGCTCAGGGATTGAACACCAACACCATGCCGTCTGGGAACACGCTCAGGTTGCTCACGTAGAGCTCGCCGCGCTTGCCGAACGCCATGCCGCCGGGCGCCACCAGACCGTCGTCGATCCCCAGGATCGTCTCGGTGGTCCCGCCGACGACGCGTTTCAGCGCGCCGCGGAGATCATTTGACAGCAGCCCGAGCGTCGACAGCTCCAGCACGTAGAGCGCGCCTCGATCGTCGAACGTCACGTCGATGATGTTCGTGAAGCCCGTGGCATACACCGTCGGGGCTTCTCCGGGCACCACCCGGAACACGCTCGCGCCGCCCATCGGGAAGGGGAAGCCCGTGAGTTGGCCCACGTAATACGCCCCGTCGGGACCACGAGCGACCGAGGTCGGTACGGCGTCCATAGGGATCGTGGTACCGGGCGGCAGCTCCAGGAACGGTGGCGCGGCCACCATGGTGGATGGGAACACGGCGAGGGTCTCCACGCTGCCGTCTGCCGCGATCCACAGCAGGCTGTTGCCGCCTGCATCGACCACCACTTGACCGCCCGGTACCGCGAGCACCCCGTAGGGATTGCTGTCCACGGCGCCACCGTCGGGGTTGTCGGTGCGTTCGAAGTCGGCCACGTCCGCGACAGCGGCGACGGTGCCTCGGGCCTGGCTGGCGCGCCACAAGTAACCAAAACCACTGTCGGGGAACAGCGCGTCCCGCATGTCCGGGTCCGCGCCCAGACCCGTGGTTAGGTACAGGTTGCCGTTGCCGAGAACGCTGACGTCGTGTACACCGCCGGCGAAGCTGCCGTCGGGGCCGGCCAGCGAGGGGAGGCCCTCGAGGACGCGTCGCTGGCCCTTGCGATCGATCCGAGTGACGGCGCCGCTATATCCCAGGCATGCCTCGCCCTCGGGGCCGTCAAAGCAGCCCTCGTCGCCACCCACGCCGGCCTCCGCAACGAGGACGGCGCCGTCGGGTGCGACGGTGACCCCCCGCGGGTTGGCCAGACCCGAGGCGAACAGTTCGCCGGCGGTCGAACCGATCGAGGCTCGCTCGATCGAGCCGGGTTCGACCGTGGTGGTCGAGCAGGCAGCCAAGAGCGCCAGAGCGAGGGCTGCTAGGAGTGAACGAACGCCTGCGGAACGTACGATCTGCATGGGCGGCTCCTCACCCCACGCTGAACGCATGCCAACACGCCTCGCGCCAGTTTCATCATTCAGGTAGGGTGTGAGGAATTATACAGGAACGACCGCCCACGTCAAGCGGCGGTGGATCTCGTCGACCGTCGATTTGGGGTTGCCGGGGTCTTGGCACTGCATCCTGGAGTCGATCGTCGCCGTTCCACGCCTCGAGACGCCGTTGTGCCCGATGGAGGTTCGAACGCGGCGTGGTGGGGTAGCGTCCCAGGTACCCGGCATGCCGGGCAATGGAGGCAAATTCATGAAGCGCACGAAGATGCAATGGTGGACGATGGCGGCGGCGGCACTGGTCGTGGGCTTCGCGAGCTCGACCCTGGGCCAGTCCGAACCCGCGGCGTCGACCTGTCCCGTCGGGTTCCATCTGCACTCGGTGGAAGTCCACGACCACGAGGCGCAGGCCCATCGACACGTCGGCACGAGTGCCGACCAGAACGACGACGGTTGGATCTGCGTGAAGCACGTTGGACGCGGCGGCAGCGTCCACGTGCACATCGATAACGCCGTCGCCAAGCGCTGATCTTCCGTCAGCGCGCGCCCCGCGTGCACGGGCACCGACGCGTCCTGTGGTGTCTGAGGTGGTAGGCGGCCCCCGGTTCTCCGGGGGCCGCGTTCGTTTCCGACGCGTTCGCCCGGCTCGGCGTCGTACGCCTCGACGCCGACGCTGGTCCCCAGGCAGCGTCGGCGACCGACCGCCAGTTCGAGACCTTCGTGGTGCACGCCGCACGTCGCTTCGGAAAGGAGCCCGCCATGGATCGCGAGATCGAACGCATGCACGCTCTCTGGAGCACGGCCAAGGACCTGATGGTCGAGGGCAAAGGCATCTTGGCCGCCGACGAGAGCACGAGCACGATCGGACGCCGATTCGACGCCATCGGGGTCGTGAACACCGAGGAGCACCGCCGCGACTACCGTGAGCTGCTGTTCGGCACGGAGGGCTTTGAGTCGTACGTGAGCGGGGCGATCCTGTTCGACGAGACCCTCCGTCAGCGCGCGTCCGATGGTTCCCGTTTCGTCGAGTTGCTCCAAGGACGGGGGGTCATCCCGGGCGTCAAGGTCGACGCCGGCGCCCAAACGCTTGCGGGTTCGCCCAACGAGACCGTGACCGAGGGGCTCGACGGTTTGCGCGAACGCTTGAACGAGTACCGCGAGTTGGGCGCGCGATTCACCAAGTGGCGCGCGGTCCTGCGCATCGGCAAGGACCGGCCGACGCGGTACGCGGTCGACGTCAACGCGCACGCGTTGGCGCGCTACGCGGCGCTCGCCCAAGAAGCGGGCCTGGTGCCCATCGTCGAGCCCGAAGTGCTGATGGACGGCGACCACGACATCGACCGCTGCTCCGACGCCAGCGAGATGACGTTGCGCGAGGTCTTCTACCAACTCGCGCACCACGGCGTGAACCTCGAGGGCATGATCCTGAAGCCGAACATGGTCGTTTCCGGCGTCGACGCCAGCGATCGGGCGGGGCCTGGGATGGTGGCGGAGAGGACGCTCGCCTGCTTGTTGCGCACGGTGCCCGCCGCCGTGCCCGGTATCGCGTTCCTGTCGGGCGGTCAGAGCGACGAGGAGGCGACGCGCAACTTGGACGCGATCAACCACAGAGCGCGCGAGGTCGGTGCGCCGTGGCGGCTCACGTTCTCCTTCGGCCGCGCTTTGCAGGCTGCGCCCCAGCAAGCCTGGCGCGGCGATCGCGCGAACGTCGATCGGGCCCGGCAGGTGTTCCTGGAGCGAGCGCGGGCGACGGCGGCAGCGAGCGTCGGCGACTACGCGAACGGAGGTCAGCGTCCACCGTGGACACCACCGAGCTGACACCGCTGTTCGAGGTCGACGGCAACCGCCTGGCGAGGCCCGTGGTCCGGCAACAACCCGACATGACCGCACCCGACGGGACCAACACGACGTTCTTCTTCAGCGACACCAACCGCGACGACGATGACGGCGACGGGATCTTCGAGACGCGCGAGGTCGGCGAGTTCCCGAACTTCTTCGGCACCTCGGCCGCTGCCCCGCACGCCGCCGTCGCCGCGCTGCTGTTGCAGGCCGATCCGATCCTCGCGCCCAACGAGGTCTACGGGATCATGGAGTCCTCGGCCCAGAACATCGGGCCCAAACGGGTCGACTACCAGTCGGGCTGGGGCCTCATCAACGCCTACACGGCCTTGAGGCACGCGGTCGGCAACGGTCGGTAGCGGTTCGACCGCGGCGATGGTCCGCTGGGACCTCCGCGCGTCGTAAAGCCACGCGTCCCAAAGAGGAGGGGTCCCGCTTCGCCGGGGCCCCTCGTCACGTGCCCGGGTCCGGTGGTGTCATCGTGGCGGCGCGACGCTGCCGCGACCGGCGGTGGCGCCGTGCTCAAAGTGCTGCCGGTGCCCTGATCGCGCGCGCAGCACGCGTTCAGCGATGGCTCCAGTCGTCGGGACGGTCGCTCGCACTGGGTGACAAGCCGAGCGTGTCGCCTTCGGTGGTGACGCCCAGACCCAGGACGGTCCGGTTCGCGTAGGCGAAGTAGGCGACCACCTGGTTGACCTCGAGGATCTCGCCGTCGTCCATCCCGGCCGCACGCATCGCCTCGAGCGGTTCCGGCGTCATGCCGGCCGGGTCGATGGTCAACGCTTCGGCGTAGCGCAGGAGCGCGAGCTCACGACCGTCGAAGACGTCTTCGGGCGCGTGGCGGCCCAGCGCGGCACGGATGGCGTCCGTGCGCTCGTCGTCGCGCAGCAGCCGGCGCAGTCCTGCGGTGTGGTGCAGGACGCAATACTCGCAGCCGTTCAGCAGGCTGACGTACACGCCCGCGGTCTCCAGCAGCCACCGAGGGAGCGCGTTCCGCGCGTGGTGCAGCACGCTCTTGTACAGTGCGAGGTGCCCCTCCATGGTGTGCGGCCGGAGGCTGTGCACCATCATGATGTTGTCGATGGCGCCGTTTGGCCCGCGAACCCGGTCGTACAGCTCGCGCAAGCGACCCTCGGCCCCGGCGTACGGGATGCGACCGATCCAGCTGCGAAGTGGTGGCATCCGCGACGCTACCGCACCTGCCGCCCGGCAGCCGACGCCGCCCGGCGACCGACGGCCGCTCGTTCGCCCACGCCGGGCACCCTGGGGGGCGTCGCGAACCAGAAGGCCGCCGACGACGCGGCGGCGACGACCGCGAGGACGCTGAACGCGGCCCGGTAGTCGCCGAACGCGTCCGCCATCGAGCCCACGAACAGGGGACCGATCAGCTGGCCGACCATGAACACGGCCATCGAGATGCCCATGATCGAGGCGAAGTGGCGCGCTCCGAAGTAGTCGGCGCGGAGCGACGTCATCATCGGTCCCCGAATGCCCCACGCCAGACCGTGCACCGCAGCGAACGCGATCACCGCAACCTCGAGCGTGCTCGCTGCGAGCAGCGCGATGGCGGCGGCGTGGGCCCACATCGCGATGGCGGCGATCGTGCGTTTGTCGAAGCGGTCGCCGATCGGCCCACCGAGCAACTGGCCGACGCCCGACACGACGGTGACGACGGTGACCATGGCCGCTGCGCGCGGTAGAGAGAACTCGGCGTCGCCCACGAGGTGGGGTACGAGGTGCACGCCGACGCCGTTGACCACGAGCAGCGCGGCGCCGTGCCCGATGCCGAGCAGCCAGAAGGCGCGCGTGCGGACGGCCTCGGCCACGGTGAACGCCGGCGACGTGGACCGGATCGCGCGGTCGCTCGCCTTCGGTGCCCGCTCGCCCTGCGGCGCTTGGCCGTAGGCCTCCGGCGGGCGGCGCAGCAGCACCGCCAACGGGCCGATCGAGATCGCGAGCAGCGCGGCCGAGACGCGGAGGGTCGTGCGCCACCCCAGGTCGACCACGGCGCCGGCGACGAGCGGCACGACCAGCCCCCCGAAGCTCAGCCCCAGCGACATCAGCGCGAGCGCGGTGCTTCGCCGTGTGGTGAACCACGGCACGATCGCGCTCGTGATCGACAGGAACCCCGACGTGGCGAGCCCGAGGCCGATCACGCCCATGGCGGCGTAGAAGTGCGGGAGGGTGCTCGCGTACGACAGGGCGACGAAGCCGAGGGCCAAGACCGCGAGGCCGAAGACGACGACCCGGCGCACGCCGACGCGCTCGAGCACCCGGCCGAGGACGATCCCGAGCAGACCGGTCACGAGCGTGATGATCGTGTAGCCGCCGGCCGTAGCGGTGCGCGACCAGTGCA
>JAGXHO010000001.1 GCA_024636105.1 Trueperaceae bacterium
CGCGCCGCCCACGGGGACCTCCATCGGTTGCGAGGCGAAGGCCCCTTCCACCGCGTGCAGCGGCGATCCCGCCGTGACCACCTTGGTGCGCTCGCGGCAGTTCGCGCGCACGATCTCCTGCACGGTGGCGACGTCGCGGTCTTCGACCCCGATGATGAGCGTGGTGTTCCCCTCGCGGAGGAACCCACCGGTGGTGGCGAGCTTCGTCGACCCGAACCCGCGCTCGCGCAGCGCGCCCTCGAGCTTGCCGGCGTCGGCGTCCTGGACGATGGTCAGGAGCAGCTTCATGGTGGGCGCATGGTAGCAGACCGGAGCGCCGCGCGCCCGGAGCGTCGTTCAAGCGCTTGAACGGGGTTCAGTATCTTGACACCCCCAGGGCCTCGGCGTACGCTCGTCGGCACGGCTCGGCGCTGCGAACCTCGTCCAGCACGCGGTTCGGACCGAGCAACCGGAGGCTTTCCGATGACGACGAGCGACCTCACGCTGATCCGCGAGAAGCACGCGCAGCTCGATGCGCTCCTCCCCGCGCTCCCCGCCGACGCGTGGGTCGTCTTCTGCCGCGAGGGCAGCGACCGTTCGACGCTGTTGTTCGCCGGCCACGAGATGGTCGGGCTCTCGGCCTTCGTCTTCACCCGCGGCGGCCGCAAGCTCGCGCTCGTCGCCGATTACGACCGCATGGGCATCGAGGCGCCCGGGGTGTTCGACGCCGTCGTCGCGTACGGCCGCGAGGGCTTGACGGCCCATCTCAAGGCGGTGTGGGACGAGCTCGCGCCGGCGACCGTGGCCCTCAACCAGCACGAGGACGACTACCTGCTCGACGGCTTGACGGTCGGGCTGCTGCGCAAGCTCGAGAAGGCGGTGGGGGACCCGACCCTCGGCGCCCGTGCGGTCAGCTCGGCGCCCGTGCTCGAACCGCTGCGGGCGCGCAAGAGCCCGGAAGAGCTGCGCCGCCTCGAACGCGCGATCGCCATCACCGAGGGGCTGCTCGACGAGGCGGGGCGGTTCATGCGCGCCGGCATGACCGAGCGTGAGGTGGCCGAGTACCTCAAGCGCCGCCAGCGCGAGCTCGGCGTCACCCACTCGTTCAGCGACGGCGCGTCGGTCATGACCGGCACCGCCGGGTTGGGCCACCGCACCGCCGGCGACGCGCCGCTGCTCCCGGGCGACACGGTGGTGATCGACATGGGGGTGTTCTACGAGGGCTACACCTCGGACGTCATGCGCACGTACTACGTCGCCCGCCCCGGCGAGGAGCGCGCGCCGGCCGACGTGCAGCACCGCTTCGACGCCGCGATGGCGGCGGTGCACGCGAGCGTCGCCGCGATGCGGCCCGGCGTCGCCGGCCATGAGGTCGACGCGGTCGCGCGCCGCGTGCTCGAGGAGCACGCGATCACCCCGTACACGCACGCGCTCGGCCACCAGATCGGGCGCACCGTCCACGACGGCGGCACCACGCTGGCGCCGCTCGGCGACCGCTACGGCGACCGCGGCCTCGGGCGGCTCGTGGAGGGCGAGGTCTACACGATCGAGCCCGTCGTGCACGGCCGCACCGGCGTCGACGGCCATCCGGTGGGTCCGGAGCAGGACGTGGTGGTCACGGCCGACGGAGCGGCGTTCCTCTCGACGCCGCCGAAGGCGCTCACGATCGTCCGATGACGACGGGTGGTGCGCGTCGGCGCGATCCGCGCGCGCCCGCCGAGGGTGCCGCGTGCTGAAGTACATCGTCCGCCGCCTGGTCTCGCTGGTCTTCATCCTGCTCGGGGTGTCGATCCTCGTGTTCCTGCTGATCCACCTCGCGCCCGGCGATCCGGTCCGGATCATGCTCGGCGAGGAGGCCACCGTCGCCGACGTCGAGCGCCTCAACCGCGTCTACGGGTTCGACCGACCGCTGCCCGTGCAGTACGGGCTGTGGTTGGCGAACGCGGTCCAGGGCGACCTCGGCACCTCGATCCGGCAGCAGCTGCCCGTCACCCAGATCATCCTCGAGCGCATGCCGGCCACGATCGAGCTGGCGCTCTGGTCGCTCGGGCTGGCCGTCCTGGTCGGCATCCCGCTCGGGGTGCTGTCCGCGGTGCGGCGCAACACCTGGCTCGACTTCGGTTCGATGTTCGCCGCGCTCGTGGGCGTCGCCGCCCCCAACTTCTGGGTCGGCCTGATCCTGCTGTCGCAGGTGGCGCTGCACGTGTCGTGGTTGCCGATCGGTGGCCGCGGACCGGCCTTCGGCGATGCGATCTGGGCGCTCGTGACGCAGGCGGACGCCGTCCCGCTCTGGGACCACGTCCGCTACATGCTGCTGCCGGCGTTCGCGTTGGGGACCTCGATCATGGCGCTCATCACGCGCCTCACGCGCTCGAGCCTGCTCGAGGTGCTGAACCGTGATTACGTCCGGACGGCGCGCGCGAAGGGCCTTCGCGGCATCCAGGTCGTGTACGGCCACGCCCTCAAGAACGCGCTCCTTCCGGTCATCACGGTCGTGGGGGTGCAGTTCGGGGCGCTGCTGGGCGGCGCGATCGTCATCGAGGTCGTCTTCAGCTGGCCCGGCGTCGGGCGCCTGATCGTCAACGGCATCAGCCAGCGCGACTTCCCGGTGGTGCAAGGGAGCGTGCTCATGCTCGCGGCGGTGTTCGCGCTCGTCAACCTCCTCGTCGACCTGAGCTACAGCCTGGTCAACCCGAGGATCCGCTATGGCTGAGGCCGCCGTCCCCACCGCGACCGCGGCCGTACGGCGCGGCAACCCGACCTGGCGCCGTTTGCGCCGCAACAAGAACGTCGTCTTCGGCACCACGATCATCGCGCTGCTGGTCCTCCTCGCGATCATCGGCCCCTGGGTCACGCCCATGGACCCCTACGCCCAGGACATCTGGGAGCGCTACGCGGCGCCGCGCGGCCTGTGGGTGGAGGGGCAGTGGAACACCCAGTTCGTGCTGGGCGCCGACGAGCTCGGCCGCGACCTGCTGTCGCGCCTGATCATCGGGGCGCGCGTCTCGCTGATGGTGGGCCTCGTGGCGACCGTGATCAGCCTCGCCTTCGGGGTCGTGCTGGGCGCCGTGTCCGGGTACGTGGGCGGTTGGGTCGACGACGTGATCATGCGCGTGATGGACGTGATCCTCGCGCTTCCCGGCATCCTGCTGGCGATCGCGATCGTGGCGGCGCTCGGCCCCAACATCGTCAACGCGATGATCGCGATCGCGGTCGTGCGCATCCCGACGATGGCGCGCGTGGTCCGGTCGGACGTGCTCGCGGTGCGCGAGGAGGAGTTCGTCGACGCCGCGCGCGCGTTGGGCCAGCGCCCCGTGATCGTGCTCTTCAAGCACGTGCTGATGAACGCCTGGGCGCCGGCGCTGGTGCTCGCCACCCTGGGGATGGGGACCGCGATCGTCGCCGAGGCGGCGCTCTCGTTCCTGGGCCTCGGGGCGCAGCCGCCCCAGATTTCGTGGGGGCGAATGCTGTCGGTGGGGCGCGAGGCGATCCGCAGCGCGCCGCACGTGACGCTGTACCCGGGCATCGCGATCACCATCGTCGTGCTGGGGTTCAGCCTGCTCGGCGACGGATTGCGCGACGTGTTCGACCGACGGCTCAAGGACGGGTGAGCGAGGGTGGTGCGCCTCTGGGCGCTGGTCGGGATCGCCGGGATCAGCTTCTCGGCCGTCTTCGTGCGGCTGTCCGAGGCGTCGTTCGGCACGTCCGCGTTCTTCCGCGCCGCCTACGCGGTGCCGCTCCTGATCGTGCTGATGGTGTTCTGGCGCGCGCCCGACGCGCGCCCTCTCCGAGCGCGCGCGCTCGCTTGGGCGGCCGGTCTGGTCTTCGCGGCCAACCTTGTCGTGTGGCACGCCGCGATCGACCTGATCGGCGCCGGCCTCTCGACCGTGTTGGGGAACACCCAGGTGGTCTTCATCGGGCTCGTCTCCTGGTGGCTGTACGGCGAACGGCCCACCCGCTGGGCGCTGTTCGCGGTCCCGCTCGTGCTGGTGGGGGTGGTGTCGATCACCGGGCTCGGGGCGGCCGATGCCTACGGCGCCGCGCCGGTGGCGGGCGTGCTGCTGGGCGTGGTCACCGCGTTCACCTCGGGGAGCTACGTGCTCCTGTTTCGCGCGGCACTGCGGGTGCCATCGGACGCCGTGCACCCGGCGGGTCCGCTGCTCGACGTGACGGTCGCGACCGCGATCGGCGCGCTCGCGCTCGGGTGGGCGGTCGATCCGGCGTTCACGCTGCGGCCCGCCTGGCCGAGCCATGGTTGGCTGCTCGCGCTCGCGCTCGTGTCGCAGGTGGTGGGGTGGCTGCTCATCGGGCGCTCGCTGGCGCGCCTGCCGGCGCTCGTCACGGCGGTGCTCATGCCGTTGCAGCCGCTCCTGACCGTGATCTGGGGGCACCTCTTGTTCGCCGAGGCGCTCTCGGTGGCGCAGTGGGCGGGCGTCGCGATCGTGCTCTCCGGGGTGCTGCTGGTGAACGCCTTCGGCAGCGTGCAGCTCAGCCCGCGAAGAACGAGTTCGGCGCGCTGATCGTCAGCAGCACCGCCTCGGCGTCGTCCTCGTTGAGGTAGTCGTGGGCGAGCGCGCTCGGGTAGTAGGCCGAGTCGCCTGCTTCGAGCGCCACCGGATCGCCGCCGTCCACGGCGATCAGGACGCGTCCGGCGAGCACGTAGAGGAACTCCTCGCCGGCGTGCCCCGTGGGGTTGCGCTGCGCGGCGCCCGGAGGCAGCGTCAGGCGTACGGGCTGCAGCCGCCGTGGCCGTTCGCCGCCGAGCACCAGCGCCTCGATCCCGTCGCCGAACCCCGGCATCCGTGCGCCCTCGCCGGACCGCACGACCTGCACCAGCGCGCGGCTCGCCTCGTCGGGCAGGAAATCGGTGGTCTTGAGGCCGAAGACCGCAGCGAGCCGCTGCAAGCGGCTCGCCGAGACGTTGGTGCGGCCGTTCTCGAGCATCGACACGAACGACTTCGAGAGCTCGCTGCGCTCGGCGACCTGAGCCAGCGTGAGGCCATGGGCGCGGCGCACGGCGTGGAGCCGCAGGCCGAGTTCGGGTTGGCTCATGGCCTACAGCATACGGCGGGGGGTTCGACCTTTCGAACCCACGTCCGCGCGGCGCGGGCGGGGCTCACCCCTCGACGCGGTACTCCGCCGCGGCCGCGTCGCCGAACGGTTGGTAGCGGCTGCGGCCGTAGTAGACGAACGGCCGGACGCGCGTCGGGTCGAGCATCCGCCGCTCGTCGAACGCCTCCGGGCGGTGGTGGAGCGCGACGACCTCGCCGACCACCCAGTCGTGGTCGCCGACGGCGTGGCGGGCGCTCAGGCGGCACTCGTAGGCGAGGTACGCGTCCTGGAGGATCGGCACGTCCAGCGCCGCACCCGGTCGGGTCGCGAGGTCGAAGCGCGCGAACTTGTCGACGTCGCGGCCCGACAGCGTGCCCGCGCCGGCGACCGCCGCCGCCCGCTCGAAGGGGAGGAAGTGCACCGCGAAGGCGCCGCTCGCGACGAGCAGCTCGTGGGTGAAGCGCTCGGGCCCCACCGCCACGCCATAGAGCGGCGGCTCGCTCGACAGCGCAGCGTGCCAGCCGGCGGCCATGACGGTGCGGCGGCCGGCGTGGGCGGTCGTCACGACGGCGACCGTCCCGGGGTAGTAGCCGAAGAAGCGCTCGGGCGGGGCGGCGACGTGCAGCGACGGGAGGGTGGAGGCGGCGTCCATGCGGCCCACGGTACCCCGCCGATGTGGTACGAACGTCGTCCAGGAGCGCGTTCGCGCCGATGAACCGCCCATCCCGGAGGACGCCATGACCACCCCCACCGCCCACCTCGCCTACGACCGCGTGCGCGCCGGCGACTGGTCGGCCAAGATCCTGCCCCTGCGGCGTCAGGCCGACGTCACGAACGGCTGGCTGGCCGAGCGCCTGCGCACCGTGCTGCCCGAGGTGATGCGGCGCGAGGGCTTCGACCTGTGGATCGTCGCCGCCCGCGAGTACAACGAGGACCCGGTGCTCATGAGCCTGCTGCCGGCGCCGATGATGTCGGCGCGCCGCCGCACCATCCTCGTGTTCCACGCGCCGGCGGGCGGCGCCTTCGAGGCGATGGCGATCGCCAACGCCGGCATCGGCCTCGACGGCTACTACCAGCCGATGTGGGCCAAGACCAAGACCGCCCAGGCGAGCGAGGACCAGTGGTCGTGCCTGCGCCGCGTGGTCACCGAGCGCGATCCCAAGCGCATCGGCATCGACGTCGCCGAAGACTTCGCTTTCGGCGACGGCCTCTCGCACACCGAGCACGAGGCGCTGCGCGCGGCGCTCGGCGAAGAGCTCTGGGCGCGCACCGCCAGCGCCGAACGCGTCGCGATCGGTTGGCTCGAGCGCCGCACGCCCGGCGAGATCGACGCCGCCGGCGGCATCAACCAGATCGCCCACGGCATCATCGGCGAGGCGTTCTCGAGCCGCGTGATCCACCCGGGCGTCACCACCGCCCTCGACGTCGCCTGGTGGCTGCGTCAGCGCGTCAACGGGCTGGGTTTGGCGTCCTGGTTCCAACCGACCGTGTCGATCCAGCGCCAGGGCGTTGGGCTCGGCGACATCGGTTCGAGCCCCGACGCCGTGATCCGTCCTGGCGACCTGCTCCACTGCGACTTCGGTCTGCACTACCTCGGCCTCGCCACCGACACGCAGCAGAACGCCTACGTGCTGCGGTTGGGCGAGGAGGCGCCGCCCGTGGGGATCGCGCGTGCGCTGCGGGTCGCCAACCGCCAACAGGACCTGCTCGCCGACCAGATGGTCGCGGGCCGCACCGGCAACGAGGTCCTCGCCGGCGTGCGCGCCGCGATGGCGGCCGAGGGGATCGAGGGCCGGATGTACACGCACCCGATCGGCGTCCATGGCCACGGAGCGGGACCGGTGATCGGCCTCTACGACCAACAGGAGGGCGTGCCCGGGCGGGGCGACGTCCCGCTCCACGACGACACCCTGTACTCGTTCGAGATGTTCGCCGAGGTCGACGTGGCCGAGTGGGACGGCCAGCGCGTGAAGCTCGCCAGCGAGCAGATCGTCGCGTTCACGGGCGGCCGAGTCCACTACCTGGGGGGGCGCCAGACCGAGTTGCACCTGGTCCATTGAACCGCGTCCAGCGAACCGCGGCGTGCCCGGGTGGCCGGCCGACGGGGCCGGCGAGGGCGCTCCGCAGCGCTAGCCTGGCCAAGAGACCGAGGTGATCCCCACGCGAGCGAGCGCGCCGAAGACGCCCGACGCACCGGAAGGGCCCCCCGCCCCAGATCCGGGTGCCCGCCGCGACCTGATGCTGCTCGCGGCCGCCAGCGCGGTGGCGATGGTCGGCTGGTCGATGCTCATGCTGCTCGTGCCGCTGCTGGCGCTGCGGTTCGGGACGGGCGCCGGCGGGCTCGGCTTGATCGTGGCGGGTGCGTCGCTGCTGCCGCTGGTCTCGGCCGTCCCCATCGGCACCTACGTCGACCGGTGGGGCGCGCGACGGGTCGCCGTCGTGGGCTTCCTCGGCAGCACGCTCGCGCTGCTGCCGATGGCGGTGGCGCCGTCGCTGCTCTGGCTGATCGTCGCGTTCGTGGTCGGCAGCGCCCTCCAGAACGCCTTCATCATCGGCGCCCAAGCGTTGATCGCGGCGCTCGGGTCGGCCGGCCGGAGCCGCGAGGCCGCCTACGGTTGGTGGACCACGGCCATGGCCGGCGGCCACGTGGTAGGTCCGGTGGTGGGGGGCGTGCTGCTCGACGCGTACGGGGCCGGGCCGGCGTTCGCCGCCGTCGCGGCCATGACGGCCAGCGCGCTCTTGCTCCTGCTCGGTCTGCGCACCCGAACCCGCTCGGAGACGGTCGTGCCGCCCTTCCGGTGGTCGGCCGGCGTCGCGCTCCTCCGCGATCGGACGGTCGGCATCGCGATCCTCACGAGCAGCGCCGCGGTCTGGGCGATGACGATCCACGCGACCTTCCTGCCGGTGCACCTCGAGACGCTGGCGATGTCGGCGGCGACCATCGGGGTGCTGCTGTCGCTGCGCTCGGTCGCCGCGGTCGTCGTCCGCCCGATCATGCCGCAGCTGGTCGCCCTGCTCGGGGGGCGTGAGCGCACGGTCGTCTACACCCTCATCGCGCTCGCGGTGGGCCTGGCGGGCGTCGTGTGGAGCCCGTCTCCGTGGGCCATCGGACTGTGGATGGTGCTCTTCGGCATGGGCCACGGGTTGTCGCAACCGATCTCGATGGTCATGGTCGCCGATCGGGTCGCGCCGCGCGAGCGCGGGTCGGCGCTCGGCGTCCGGCTCATGCTCAACCGGTTGGCGCAGGTGCTCGCCCCGGTCGCCTTCGCGGTGGTCGCCGACCGCGCCGGCTTGAGCTGGATGTTCGTGGCCCACGCGGCGCTGGTCGGTGCCGCGGCGGTGGTCTTGGCGATGCGGGTGCGGCGTCCGGCGGCGACCCCGGATTGAGGTGGCGCGCCCCTGGGCTTCAGCGGTCCGGGGTTCAGCGGATCGCGTCGATCACGTCTGCGACGTCGGGCTCTTCGCGGGCGTGCGCCCACGCCGCCGCCCGCGACCACACCGCGGAACCCAGGCGCCCCGGCCGCGGGCAGAGCCGCCGCGCGACGCCG
>JAGXHO010000027.1 GCA_024636105.1 Trueperaceae bacterium
AGCTCGATGGCGCCCTGCCAGGTGCCGACGGGGTCGGTCTGCGCGAAGGCGGCGCCGGCGAGCAGCGCGGCAATCAGGGCCAAGGCGCGGAGTGAGCGGGTCATAGGGGGTCGTCCTCCTCGGGGGTCGCGGACGCGGGGGCGTTCGACGGGGGTTGGGGGGCCTTGGGCGGGCGGCCACGCTGGGGCAAGGGGCCCGCCCCTTTGGGCAACCGTCCGGCCTGGGCGAGCGCGCGCCGCAGCAGGTACTCGACGTGCGCGTTGGTGCTTCGGAGCTCGTCCGCTGCCCAGCGCGCCACCGCGTCGTGCACGGCGGGATCGAGCCGAAGCAAGACCGGCTTGCGCTCCTTGGGGCTCATGGTCGGCGTTGCACGGGCGGTTCCTCCAGGGACAGGCGCCTTGGGTGGCGGTGCGAAGCTGGGCTCAGTAGAGCGTGCCGGTGTTCACGACGGGTTGGGTGGCCTGGTGGCCGCACAGCACCACGAGCAGGTTGCTGACCATCGCCGCCTTGCGCTCGTCGTCGAGCACGACCACGTCGCGCTCCTGCAGGCGGTCGAGCGCGGTCTCGACCATGCCGACGGCGCCCTCGACGATCAGCTGCCGCGCCGCGACGATCGCGCTCGCCTGTTGGCGCTGCAGCATCGCCTGGGCGATCTCCTGGGCGTAGGCGAGGTGGGTGATGCGCGACTCGATGATCGTGACCCCGGCCGCCTCGACGCGCGCCGAGACCTCGGCCGAGAGCCGCTCGGTGATCTCCTCGGCGTCGTCGCGCAGCGACAGCTGGTCGGCGCCGTGGGCGTCGTACGGGAACGAGTTGGCCACGTGGCGCACGGCGGTCTCGGCCTGGATGCTGACGTACTCCACGAAGTCGTCGACCTCGAAGCTCGCTCGCGCGGTGTCGGCCACTTGCCAGACCACCACGGCGGCGATCTCGATCGGGTTGCCGTCGGCGTCGTTCACCTTGAGGGTGCTGGTCTCGTGGTTGCGGATGCGGGTGCTGACCTTCTTGCGCGTGGTGAACGGGTTGACGAAGCGCAGGCCGTCGTCGCGCAGGGTGCCGACGTAGCGCCCGAGGAACTGCAGGACGCGCGCCTCGCGCGGGGCGACCACGGTCAGCCCGCCGAAAGCGAGGCCGGCGGCGATCAAGGCCGCCGCCGCGAGCGCGAGCGGCAGCGCCACCGAGGTGGCCGACTGGACCGCTTCGACGGTCATCCAGACGCTCACGCCGGTCAGGGCGATCGCGGCGGCGAGCACCGGTAGGCCCGGCAGCGCGTGCGCGCCGCGTTCGCGAACCTGCGGCTCGGGTAGGGATCGGACGAAGGGGGTGGCGTCGGGCATCGGTTGGGTCCCTCCTAAGGACCGGGCGCATGCTGCGTCGGTATCAAAACGATATCACATTGATTTGGGGCCCGTGAAGCCCCGAGAGAGCGGCGTGCTAGCTTCCCGCCATGGAGAAGCTCCCGACCCTGATGCTGTTCTCGGCGGTGGTCCTCTTCGCCGCCGCCGTCGCGGCGTACGTCGCCGACCAGACGATCTTGGCGCTCGCGCTCCTGGCCACGGCGATCGGCGATGCCGCGGTCGCGCTGTGGTTCAGGTCGCGCGGACGCACCTGAGCCCGGCAGCGCGCGGCGGCGCGCAACTGACCATTGCCCGGCTCCTGCCCCCTGCTACGTTGCAGGTGGAGGTAGACAACCATGCAACGCACCTGGATCCTCTGGATGATCCCGTTCATGCTCACCCTCGCCGCCTGCGCCCCGAGCGCGCGGACGGTGCCCGCGGCGGAACCCGTTTTCTACGCGGCCGCGCCGCTCGCCGTCATGGGCGCGGCGATCGAGGCGATCTCGACGGCCCCCGGCGTGGACGACTCGACCGGCTGGTTGATCACCGACGCCGACACGCAAGGCGGGTTCGTCCGCGCCGAGACCGAGGTGACGACGTCCGGCGGTCTGTTCCAGCGCGCCTCGACCCGGATGGAGTGGGTCACCGTCGTCGTAACGGCCGCCGGCGAGAACCGGTCGCAGGTGATCGTCCAGAATACGGGCGGCGCCGTGGCCTTGGCGACGCGCGTCCGCGCCGCACTCCAGTCGGCGTTCGGTTTGAACTGACGGGCACGGCCGGTCGGCCTCAGGGCCCCCGGCCGCGCAGCGCTTCCGCGACGTCGACGCCGTAGACCACCTCTTCGACGCGAAACTCCGCCCACGGGGCGCCATCGCCGAACCAGGTTAGGGCGCCATCGGTCATGAGGGTGCGGCCATCGACCTCACCCCAGGCGCGCGCGTGGCTGATCCAGAGCGTCTTGGCGTCGTCGTCGGCTCCTCGGTAGCGCATCGCCGCGACCAACGTCGGTCGACCGCTCGTCGGGTCGAAGTGGACGACGAGACGCTCGTCGCCATCGGGCCCGGGCACCACCAACAGCGCGGTCGCCGCGTCGACCGGTTCCCACCGAACCCGAGGGTCCGTGACGAACAGCGCCGGGAACCAGAGCGACTCCGCCCAGAGCCCGAGGTTGGCCGCCTGGTCGACCTTCGGCTCGCCCTCGGTGACGCCGACCGGCAGCTCCAGGCGGGCGTTCCCATCGACGAACCACTCGTTCACCCGCAGCAGCGGCAGGCCGAAGAGGGTGGTGTCGAGGTAGTGGCGGTAGGCGTTCCCCGCATCGTGGACGAAGCGGAACCGACCTTGGAAGGTGATGCCCATGAGGCGCAGCGTCGCTCGACCGCTGATCACGGCGCTCTCGACGACGGGCACCGCCTCGCCGTAGAGGTCGCGGTACCAGCGCGCGACGGGCGCGGGCAGACCGTCCGGTAGCGGCACCGTCGCGAGCGTCGGCTCAGTGCCGGCGAAGCGGGGGAGCGGTTTCGGCGCGATGCGCAGCCCGATCGCCACCGCGGCGATCGCGGCGACCAAGGCGAGGACCACGATCCAAAGGACCTTCACGCGTTCACCTCCGCGGGGAGGGTACCGGTGGCCCGCACGGCGCGGAAGGGGGGATGGTCCCGGCCCCACCCCGAGCGTTGCCGGGCCGGGCGGACGCGCTGCGGACCGCGCGTCGTACGATCGACCCGTGTCCGACGCTCCTGCCCCCACCGCCTTCGACCTCCCGCACCTGCTCGCCCTCAAGGACGCCATCGCGCCGCACGCGCTCGCGGCCGGCCGGTGGGCGCGCGACCTGGCGGCCCGGCACCACGCCGGCGAGGACGTGCTGGACGTGGCGTCCAAGACCAGCCCGGGCGACGTGGTCACCTTCGGCGACGCCGAGGTGCAGCGGCGCCTGGTGACGGCGCTGCGCCGTGTGGCGCCCGAGATCGGCTTCCTGGGCGAGGAGGGCCTCGACGAGTCCGTGGTGGGTGCGCCCACGTGGGTGATCGACCCGATCGACGGCACCCACAACTTCGTTCGCGGAGCGGGCTCGTTCTGCGTCTCGATCGGGCTGGTGGTGGAGGGCGAGAGCGTGCTGGGCGTGATCTACGACGCGGGCGAGGACGCCCTGTATTGGGCCGTCCAGGGCGGTGGCGCGTGGCGCGAGAGCGTCCGCCTCCGTACGGGCGAGCCACGCTCGATGGCGTACGCGCTCGTGGCGACGAACTTCACCGCCGAGTCGGCGCGCAACCCCGAGCACGTGGCCGCCTTCGGCGCGCTCGCGGCCGCGACCGCCGGCGTGCGCTCCAGCGGCGCCTGCTGCCACGATTTCTGCCGCTTCGCCGCGGGCCGCATCGACCTGTTCTGGCAGTCGGGCCTCAAGGCCTGGGACGTGGCCGCCGGACTGGTGATCGTGCGCGAGGCCGGTGGCGATTGGGCGTTCGACGGCGAGCCGGGCGACTGGCTGCGGTCGCCCGGGCTCACGGTCTTCTTCGGCCAGCCGGCCTTGGTCGCCGAGGGTCTGGCGCTCTGGCGGACCGCTCAGGGCTGAGCCCTAGCTACGGCGTCAGCGGGCGTCCCAGGCGGCCAGCAACTCGGCCTCGGCCGCGTCGTCGAGCCCTGCGCTGGCGGTGCCCGCCGCGTCGTGCCACGCGAGCGTCGCGCGGACGGAGTCGGCGACGTCGCGGTGCGTGAGCCCGAGCTCGTGGGCGCGCGCCAGCGAGTACGGTGCCGCCTCGCGGAAGCTGGCCGACGAGGCCATCGGGAAGCCGCCGAGGGCGTCGCGGGCGGCGACCCAGTCGCGGTCGAGCCAGACGGGCATCGCATCGCTGGCGGTGGTCTCGGACGCGATGCGCAGGACCTCGCCCCACGTGGTGGGCTCGGCCGGGCCGCTCGCGTTCACCGCGCCGGTGGCGTCCGAGGCGCACAAGCCGACCACGAAGGTCCCTAGGTCGCGCACGTCGACGAAGGCGGTCGGGACCTCGGGGTCGCCCACGGCCGCCACCCGACCGCCGCGGCGCACGCGCCGGAGCCAGGAGGCGAAGCGATCGGTGTAGTCGTCGGGGCCGACGACGTAGGTGGGGCGCACGTGCAGGACGGAGCCGTCGAAGGCGGCCTCGGCCGCGCGCTCGCACGCCACCTTGAGGCCGCCGTACGTCTCGCCGGTCACCTCCTCGACGTCGGGCGCCGGCGGCTCGCGCAGCGGCGCGTTCTCGGCGGTCTCGGGGGCCGGGTCGCGGTAGGCGGCCGCGGTCGACACGAACAGGTAGCGCCCGGCGCGCCCGTTCAGGTGGGCGATCGCTTCCCGCACCTGCCGGGGCACGTAGGCGCTGACGTCGACGACCGCGTCCCAGCGGTCGGTCTCGAGCGCCGAGAGGTCGCCGTCGCGGTCGCCGAGGAGCGAGCGCACCCCGTCGGGCGCAGCGCTGTGGCCGCGGTGGAAGACGTCGACCTGGTGGCCGGCGGCGAGCGCCGCGCGGACGATGTGCAGGCCGACGAAGCGGGTACCGCCGAGGACGAGCATGCGCATGGGGACCTCCAGGGGTCGGGGGATGGGCCAGGGTACGGGGTCGCGACCGTGGGGGCTCCAGCAACCCGCCGCCGTGTCTACGATGTATCATCGTCGTGGAGGTGACCGCGTGAAGGCGAAGGTCCAACGTTGGGGCAACAGCCTCGCGATCCGCATCCCCAAGGCGTACGCCGTCGACCTGCGGGTGGACGCGGGGTCCGTGATCGACCTCGACATCGTCGAGGCGAAGCTCGTCGTCACGCCCGAGGCCGAGGTGCCCACGCTCGATGCGCTCCTCGCGGGCGTCACGCCCGAGAACGTGCACGCCGAGACCGACGTCGGGGCGGCGGTCGGCCGCGAGGCGTGGTGACGACCACCGAGTACGTGCCCGACCGCGGCGACGTCGTCTGGCTCTCGTTCGAACCGCAGGCGGGTCGGGAGCAGGCTGGGCGTCGGCCCGCCCTCGTGCTGACGGCCGCTGCATACCAGCAGGTGGTGGGGCTAGCGCTGTGCTGCCCCATCACGCGGCGGGCGAAGGGATACCCGTTCGAGGTGGCGCTGCCCGAGGGGATGGCGGTGGCAGGCGTCGTGCTCGCCGACCACGTGAAGAGCCTCGACTGGCGTGCTCGCGCGGCAGAGCTCGCGGACCACGTGCCGCCAGCGGTTACGGCGCGCGTCATCAACCTGATCGGGAGGCTCCTGGGCTGAGAGCGGCACCGCGAACCCGGTCGCCCGGCGTGCTCAGAACACGAGCATCGCGATCGAGAGCACGAAGATCACCCACAGCGTCAGCGACATCTTCGCGATCTTGCCGGTGAGCACCTGCAGCACCACGTGCGTGAGGAAGCCGAAGACGATCCCCTCGCTGATCGAGTAGGTGAAGGGGATCGCCACCATCGCGACGAACGCCGGCACCACCACTTCGTAGTCGTTCCAATCGACGCCCTTGAGGGTGCTCATCATGAACAGCCCCACCAGCACCAGGATGGGCGCGGTGGCGACCGACGGGATCAGCCCCAGCAGCGGCGAGAAGAACATGAACGGCAAGAAGAGCAGGCCGGCCACGACCGCGGTGAGTCCGGAGCGACCGCCGGCTTCGACCCCGGCCGCCGACTCGATGTAGGCGGTGCCGGGCGAGGTGCCGAGGAGGCCCGAGATGGTCGTGGAGACGCCGTCGACCAGGAGCGCCTTGCCGGCGTTCTTGGGGTGGCCCTCGGCGTCGGTGAGGCCGGCGACCTTGGTCACGCCCACGAAGGTCGAGATCGAGTCGAAGAGGTCGGTGAAGAGCAGCGCGAAGACCGGCGCAATCAGGCTCGCCGACAGCAGACCGCCGAAGTCGAGCGCGAACACCGTCTCCAGCGACGGCCAGGCGACGAGCGCGGTGGGCACGAAGACCTGGTTCTCGACCCAGCCGACCGACTGGAACACCAGCGTGAGCGCCGAGGTCGCGACGATCGACAAGATCAGCGCGCCCGGTACCTTGCGGATCATCAGGAACGCGGCGAGCACGAGGCCGACGAAGAACAGCACGTACGTCGCCGAGAAGCCACCGAAGGCGACGGTCGTGGCCGGCGAGGAGACGATCACGCCGGCGTTGATCATGCCGATGAGCGCCAGGAACAGCCCGATCCCGGCCGCCACCCCGATGCGCACGCCGGTGGGCACCGCTCGAACGATCGCTTCGCGCAGGTTCAGGCCGGGGAGCGAGAGCACCACGAACACCACGCCCGACAGGAAGACCGCCGCGAGCGCCGTCTGCCACGAGAGGCCCATGCCGAGCACGAGGGTGTAGGCGAAGAAGGCGTTGAGCCCCATGCCGGGCGCGAGCGCCACCGGCAGGTTCGCGTAGAGCCCCATGAAGATGCTCGACAGGCCGGCCACCAGCACGGTCGCGAAGAGCGCGCCGTCGATCGGCACCCCCGCGTCGCCCAGGATGAGCGGGTTGACGATGATGATGTACGCCATCGTCAGGAAGGTCGTGAGGCCGGCGATGGCCTCGACGCGCACGTTCGTGCCGAGCGCGCGTAGGTCGAAGAAGCGTTCCAAGCGTCCGTTCATGGTGGGGTCCCCTCCCGGCGTCGGTCCGGCGGCGTGGCGCCGATCCGCGCGTCATCTTCCGCCGCAGATGATAAACGCATGAGGAACCCAGGGGATGGGGACGCCGCGGAAATCGGGGCACCGCCGGCCGCGGCACGCGGTTCGGTCGGGCGGCCCCCGGCGTAGCATCGGCAGCGTGCGGACGCCGACCCCGACGCCCCCCGAGCGCGCCGCGCCGGTAGCCGCCGCGCCCGCGCTCCCATGGGCGCGCCTCCTCGGCATCGCCACCGGTTCGCTCGCGCTCGCGGCGATCTGGAGCCTCTACAACGTCTTCATGCCGCTCTTGCTCGGCGCCTTCCTCGAGAGCCGGGCCGCGCGCGGGGCGATCATGGGGCTCGACAACGTGGTCGCGCTGCTGCTGATCCCGGTGGTGGGCGCCTGGTCCGATCGGGTGCGCGGGCGGTGGGGTCGGCGGTTGCCCTTCCTGCTCGCGGGCGTGCCCGTCGCCGCGCTCGCCTTCGCCACCCTGCCGTGGGTCGGTATGGCGCTGTGGCTGCTGATCGCGGTCGACGTCGTCTTCCTGCTCGCGATCACCGCGTACCGGGCGCCGCTCATAGCGCTGATGCCCGACCACGTGGCGCCGGAGGCGCGGCCATTGGCCAACGGCGCGATCACCTTGATGGGGGCCGTGGGGGGCGTGGTCGCCCTGATTGGGCTGGCGCCTCTGGCAGAGCGCGTGCCTGGGCTCCCGTTCGCCGCCATGCCCTTCGCGATCGCGGCGGCGCTGGCGCTCGCGGCGTTGGCCGTGGTGGTCGCGAGCAGCCTCCGGCACCCGCCCCACGTCGAGGACGGCGCGGTCGCCGGCGACGCCGCGCCGCCGCGAGCGCTGCTGCGCGATCTGCGGGCGGCGTGGTCGGACGCTCCGATCGGCGCGCGACCGCTCCTGGCCGGGCTGTTCTTCGCCTTCTTCGGGTTCGCTGCAGTGGAGGCGCAGTTCAGCGCCTTCGCCACCGAGGCGCTGGGGGTGGGGGCGGGGCGCGCCGGTACCTTGCTGGGCGTCGCGAGCGCGGCGTTCGTTCTGGCGGCGTTGCCCGTCGGCGCCCTCGCGCGGCGGGTGGGGGAGGGCGTGGCGATGCGCGCCGGCGTTGTCCTGGTCGTGCTGTTGTTGCCCGTCGCCGGCGTGCTCGGCGACGGCCCCGCGCTCGCGGCCGTGCTCGCGGGCTTCGGCGCCGGTTGGGCGCTGCTCCTCGTGCCCGCGTACCCGTTGGTGGCCGACCTCGGCGGGCGCGAGCGGGTTGGCCTCTTCACCGGCCTCTACTACCTGGTCGGGTCCAGCGCCGCCATCGCCGCGCCGGCGTTGGCCGGCGCGGCGATGGACGCCTTGGGCGACCGGGCGCTCTTCGGCGTCGCGACGCTCGCCTTCGCCGCGGCCGGCGTCGCCTGGAGGCGCGCGGCGTGAGCGGAACGCGACGGGTGCCCGATGGGGTCGGTCTCACCGAGCGGCGCGCGCCACTCGGCTAGCGTGGCGCCGTGCGCCCTCGCGCCGCAACGCACCGGATCGCCTCGCTCCTCGCGGCGGTGCTCCTCCTCGCCGCGTGCGGCGCTACCGCACCGTCGACCCCGGCCCCCGACGGCGTCGCCGCCCAGTTGCTCGCCGAGGTGAACGCCGCGCGCACGGCGGGGCGGGTGTGCGGCGGCCGCGGTTCCTTCGCGCCGACCCACGCACTGACGCTGGAGCCGCGCCTCACGGCCGCGGCGCAGGACCATTCCGACGACATGTACGCCCGCCGGACGATGAGCCACACCGGTGGCGATGGCAGCGGCCCGGGGCAGCGGATCGCTCGTACTGGATACGCGAGCGCGACGTGGGGTGAGAACGTGGCCGCCGGGTACGCGTCGGTGGACGCGGCGATGGCTGGGTGGCTCGGCAGCGACGGCCACTGCGCCAACCTCATGAACCCTGGGTTCACGGAGTTCGGCGCGGGCGAGACCGAGCGCTACTGGACGCAGGTGTTCGCGCGCCCACGCTAGGTGCCCGGTTAGGCTCGCCCTCGTGATCAGCGTGCTCTACCGCGTGTTCGCCGCGTTCGAGGGGCGGACGTCAGGCGCGCAAGAACCCCAGCGCCGTCTTGGCGATCGCCCCCAGGTCGAAACTGAACAGGTGGCGCTGCCAGAACAGTTCCTGCTTGTCGCTCACCGTCGACTCGTTGAAGCGCGCGATCTCACCGCGCAGGGCGGGGTCGGCGGAGAGGTCGGCGCCGACGGCGAGCGCGGTGTTGAGGCGGGCCCGCAG
>JAGXHO010000028.1 GCA_024636105.1 Trueperaceae bacterium
CGCCCAGCTCGCGATCGTCGGCATCGACCCGGCGACCGGCGAGGTCCTCGCGATGGTGGGGGAGAAGCCGACCGACGGCGTCGGCGTCGGCGAGCTCAACCGCGTCCTGCAGGCGCGCCGTCAGCCAGGGTCGTCGTTCAAACCGATCGTCTACGCCACCGCCATGGAGCTGGGCGGGTTCTCGCAGGCCACCCTACTGATCGACGAACCGGCCACCTTCCTCACGCGCGGGCAGGCGCCGTACGAGCCGCGCAACTGGGACGATCAGTTCTCCGGGGTCCTCACCGTGCGCGAGAACCTCAACCAGAGCCGCAACATCCCGGCGGTCAAGGCGCTCGAGGCCGCGTCCGCCGAAGCCGTCGCCAACCGGGCGCGCGAGCTCGGCTACGACGTCGAGCCCTACTACGCGCTCGCCCTTGGGTCCTTCGAGGTCACGCCCATCCAGCACGCCTCCGCCTTCGGCGCCTTCGCGAACGGCGGCGTGCAGGTCGACTGGCACGTGGTCGCGCGCGTCGAGGACGCCGACGGCAACGTGCTGTACGAGGCGACGCCGCGCCACAAGCAGGTGTGGAGCCCGCAGACCGCGTACGTGATGCTCGACGCGCTGCACGGGAACGTCGTGGACCGCAACCCCACGGCGCTCTCGTGGCGCGCCGACGTCCCAGGGCGTTGGATCGCGGGGAAGACCGGTACGACGAACGACGAGCGCGACATCTGGTTCGTCGGCGCGACCCCCGGGATGGTGGCCACCGTCTGGATCGGCAACGACGACAACACCTCGCTGCCCCGCTCGATGACGAACGCGGACGGCAGCACTGAGACCGTCACCTCCTCGCGCCAACCCATCTACGTGTGGAACGACTTCGTCGCGCGGGCGCTCGAAGGGCGTCCGGTGGCCGCCGACGGCTTCCCGATCCCGGAGGGGATCGTCTTCCATCGGATCGATCGGCGCACCGGAGCGCTCTCGTCGGGCGGCACGGCCGCCGCCTTCTTGGCGGGCACCGACCTGAGCTCGGGGGGCGTCGCGAGCACGCTCACGATCGAGGTGCCCGTCGACCGCCGCACCGGCATGCGCGCCACCGCGGCGACGCCCTACGAGTTCATCGACGTGCTCGAAGTGGCCCCGGCCGACCTCGCCGCCTTCCTGGCGGGCGATGCGCCGCTGAACCTACCGGTCCAACCGTGAGTTCCGGCGCTTCGGCGCCCGGCAACGACACCGCCACCGCCCTCCCCGGCGTCCGCGTCGGGCACTGGAGCGACCCTGCGGCACGCACCGGCTGCACCGTCGTGCTGTTCGATGACGAGGGCGCGGTCACCTCCGGACGCGTGCTCGGCGCCGCCCCCGGAAGCCGCGAGACGGCACTGCTCGAGCCCGACAAGAGCGTGGAGCGCGTGCACGCGTTGCTGCTGACCGGCGGCAGCGCGTTCGGGCTCGACGCCGCGGCCGGGGTCGTGCGCTACCTCGAGGAGCGCGGCATCGGCTTCACCACCCCGTTCGGCGTGGTCCCGATCGTGCCGGCGGCGGTCCTCTACGACCTGTCCGTGGGCGACCCGCGCGTCCGCCCCGACGCCGCCGCCGGGTACGCGGCCGCCTCGGCGGCCGCGTCGGCACCCGTGGCCGAGGGCGCGGTCGGGGCGGGAACGGGCGCCACCGTCGGCAAGCTCGCGGGCTTCGACCGGGCCCAGCGTTCGGGCCTCGGCTCGTCCCTGATGACCGTGCACGGCGCGCGGGTCGCGGCGATCGCCATCAGCAACGCGGTGGGCGACCTGGTGGACCCGACCGACGGAACGCTCGTCGCCGGCACCGGGCTAGGCAGGGATCCCGAAGCGGCCGCGGCGCGGTTCGCCCCCGCGCCGGGCACGAACACGACCCTCGTGGCGGTCATCGTCGACGCCCCGCTCACCAAGGCCGACGCCTACGCGCTCGCCACCTCGGCGCACGCCGGAATCGCGCAGGTGACGCGCCCTTCGCACACGATCCACGACGGCGACACCGCGTTCGTGAGCAGCGTCCGTGGAGGGCCCCGCGTCCCGCTCGGCGCGCTCGGGGTCGCGGTGCAGGCCGTCGTCGCGCGCGCGCTGCTGCGGGGCGTTCGCGCGGGTCAGCCCGAGCGGTAGGCTTCGACCGTGCCCCGCCCTACCGCCGTCCCCACCATTGCTGCCGATGCCCCCACCGTCGGCGTGCTCGCGCTCCAGGGCGCGTTCCGCGAGCACCGCCTGGCCTTCGAGCGCCTCGGCCTGCACGTGCGCGAGGTGCGGCTGCCCCGCCACCTCGAGGGTCTCGTCGGGCTGGCGATCCCCGGCGGCGAATCGACCACCATGGCGAAGCTCATGCGCACGTACGGGCTCGACGACGCCATCCGCGCGTTCCACGCCGGGGGCGGGGGCCTGCTCGGGACCTGCGCCGGCGCGATCGCGCTCGCCTCCGAGATCCTCGAGCACCCGGACCAACCGCGGCTCGGGCTGCTCGACGTCGCGGTGGCCCGCAACGACTACGGCCGCCAGGTCGCTTCGTTCGAGGCCGACCTGCAGGTGGTCGGGTTGGACCGACCCGTCCACGGGGTGTTCATCCGGTCGCCGCGCCTCGTGCGCGTCGGGGACGAGGTGGCGGTCCTATCGGTGTACGATGGCGATCCGGTCGCCGTGGGCGCAGGGAACGTCGTGGTCACGGTCTTCCACCCCGAACTGAGCGGCGACGACCGCTTCCATGCGCTGGTCCTGGCGCGCTGGGGTGTGGCCGCAGTGATAGGAGCACCAACGTGACCAACCTCTACCACCTGAGCCCGGGCGACAAGGCCCCCGAGATCGTGAACACCATCATCGAGGTGCCGCTGGGCAGCTCGAACAAGTACGAGTACGACCCGCACCACGGCTTCTTCCAGCTCGACCGGGTGCTCTACAGCCCGATGCACTACCCCGGCGACTACGGGTTCATCCCAGGCACGTACGCGGAGGACGACGACCCACTCGACATCCTCGTGCTCATGAACAAGGCGACCTTCACGGGCGCGGTGCTGCGGGCGCGCCCGCTCGGGTTCCTCGAGATGAGCGACGAGAAGGGGCGCGACCAGAAGATCCTCGCCGTTCCGGTCGACGATCCGCGCTACGACTCGAACCGGCACCTCGAGTCGATCTCGCGCCACCGCCTGCGCGAGATCGAGCACTTCTTCCGCATCTACAAGGAGCTCGAGGGGAAGCACACCAACGTCGAGGGGTGGCACGGCATGGACGAGACCCACGTCCTGATCCACAAGGCGATCGCCGCGTACAAGGTCAAGTACCCCGCGGGAGCGGCCACGCCGCGCTGACGGACCGATGCCCAACGGAGCGCCGCCCGGAACTCGGTTCCGGGCGGCGTCGCTGTGGGCTCGTGGGGGACGGCCGTTATACGCCTAAACCGACGTTGTTCTTCTCGAGCGCCCGTTCTGCACGGTAGCTGCTGCGCACGAGCGGACCCGAGACGACCTCCAGGAACCCGAGGTCGAGCCCGATCCGCCGGTACCGGGCGAAGTCCTCCGGAGGCACCCAGCGCTCCACCGGAAGGTGCGCCGCGGTCGGGCGCAGGTACTGCCCGAACGTCACGATGTCGATGCCGACGCTTCGCAGGTCGCGCAGCGCCTCGACGATCTCGTCGTCGGTCTCGCCGAGGCCGAGCATCAGGCTGGTCTTGGTCAGGACGTCGGGGCGCGCGCGCTTGGCGTACGCCAGCACGTCGAGCGTCTGCTCGTACGAGGCGCGCGGGTCGCGCACCGGATGGGTCAGCCGCTTCACCGTCTCGACGTTCTGCGCGTAGACCTCGACGCCCGAGTCCAGCACCTCGCGCACGTGCTCGTGGACGCCCTGGAAGTCCGGCGTCAGCGCCTCGACGGCGGTGCCTGGGTTGCGCTCCTTGATCGCGCGGACGCAGCGCGCGTAGTGGCTCGCGCCACCGTCGGGCAGGTCGTCGCGATCGACGCTGGTGAGCACCACGTACTTGAGCCCCATCAGGAAGACCGACTCCGCGGCGAGGCGCGGCTCGTCGGGGTCGAGCCGACCGCGCGGGTTGCCCGTGTCGACCGCGCAGAAGCGGCACGCGCGGGTGCACACCGACCCCATGAGCATGATCGTCGCCGTCCCGGCGTTCCAGCACTCGGCGAGGTTGGGGCACATCGCCTCCTCGCAGACGGTCGAAAGGCGGTGCTCCTTGACGGTCTTCTTGACCTCTTGGTAGGCGCCGCCGCTCGGCAGCTTCACCTTGAGCCAGTCGGGCTTCTTCTCGCGCGGCACCGGCGTGGCGTCGGTGCGCGCGATGCCGTTCTTGACCACCCGGACGGGAGCGGCGGCGGCCTCCGCGGGCGCCGGCGGGGCGCCGGCGGCGGAGGCTGCGGTGCGGGCGAGCTCGAGCGGATCGGTCATGGCTGGACGGGCTCCTCGGGGTCGGACGTAAGGCCGAAGGTGGCGCGGAAGGCCTCGATCACGAGCGGTTTCGCCTCGTCGAGCGGCACGTGCCGCCCGAGCAGGGCGCTCAGGCTGGTGACGGCCTTGTCGTGCAGGCCGCACGGGACGATGGTCTCGAAGTGGCTGAGGTCGGTGTGGACGTTCATCGCGAAGCCGTGGAAGCTGATGTTCCGCTGCACCGCGACCCCGATCGCGACGACCTTGGCGTCGCCCGCCCACACGCCGGCGTAGCCGGGCGAGCCCTCGGTGGCGATGCCGAAGCGCGCGATCGCTGCGACCAGCGCCCCTTCGAGGCCGCGCAGGTAGTCGCGCACGCGGCGGCCGACCGGGAAGATCGGGTACCCGACGAGCTGGCCCGGTCCGTGGTACGTGACGTCGCCGCCGCGCTCGATGTCGTAGAGCGCGAACCCGCGCGCGCGCAGCTCCTCCTCGGGGACGAGGAGGTGTTCGCGCCCCCCCTTGCGCCCGAAGGTGACGACCGGTGGGTGCTCGACGAGGAGCAGCGTGGGCGGACTGGTGCCGTCCGCCACCGCCGCGTGGACGCTGCGTTGCACGTCCCATGCCTCGCGGTAGTCGAGGCGGCCGAGGTCGACGACGTCGAACGCGAATCGCGTGGACCACACGTCGGGGGGCGGAGCGGTGGGGGTGGCGGGTGCGGCGGCGAGCATGGGCGCATGGTACCGCCGCCCGCGGGCGGCGGCCGTCGTCCGATCAGTCCTCGATGCGGTACAGGACTCCGCCCCCGTAGTCGGCGACGTAGGCGTCGAGCGCTTCGTCGAGGCCGAAGCCGGCGACGCCGAAGCCGGCGTCGAGGAGCTGCACCGCCTCGAAGCCTTCGCCCACCGTGTTCAGCACGAACAGCCGCCCGCTCACGAAGTCGCCGAACACGTACCGTCCGGCCAACGATGGTGCGGCGTCGCCGTAGGGGACGACCCCGCCGGTGATCGAGCGCCCCCAACCGGACGCGTGCGTGTAGGTGGCCACGGGGGCGACGAAGCGGTCCAGGTCGCACCCCTGCGGCGGATCGAAGCAGCGGTCGCCCTCCACGACGCGCCAGCCGAAGTTGGCACCGGCGGGTGCGCCCGCGGGCAAGAGGTTGACCTCTTCGACGGCGCTCTGGCCGACGTCGGCGATCCACAGGTCGCCGGTGCGCGCGTCGAACGCGAAGCGCCAAGGGTTGCGCAGGCCGTAGGCCCAGATCTCGGGGCGGGCGCCGGCGACGTCCACGAACGGGTTGTCGCCCGGGACGTTGGCCGTGCCCGGGCCGTCGGCGTCGACGTCGAAACGCAGCAGTGCCCCGAGCGGGGTGCCGAGGTCCTGGCCGGCGCCGAGCGGGTCGCCGCCGCTGCCGCCGTCGCCGAGCGCCAGGTACAGCATGCCGTCGGGACCGAAGGCGAGCTGGCCGCCGTTGTGGTTCCCGTACGGCTGACCGAGGGTGAAGAGCACGGTCTCGGTGGCGGGGTCGACGCGGTCGGAACTGGGGTCTGCGGTGAGCTCGGAGAGCACGGTGTCGCCGTCCCGGTCGGAGTAGTGCACGAAGACGCGTCCGTTGGTGGCGAACTCCGGATGGAACGCGAGCCCCAGGAGGCCACGCTCGCCTTGCGCGAGGGTGCGCGCCTGCAGGTCGAGCCAGCGGGACGTGGCCCCGCCGGGTGCGACGGCGACGACGGTGCCGCGCTGCTCCACGACGAAGAGCCGGTCGGAGCCGTCGCCGGCCGCGACGATGCCGAGCGGCTGGACGAAGCCGCTCGCCACCGGGGCCAACCGCTGACCCCATGCGGTGCCGGCGAACACGAGGAGGGTGGCGAGCGCCAGGAGGGGCAGCCGAGTCGTGCGGTGCGGGTTCATGCCGTCACGCTATGCGACGTCGCGGGCTGCGTCTGCGGCGGGCCGCACGCTCGACGGCCGGCCTCACGACGGACCGAACGCGCCCGGCGGGCGGTCGTCGGGGTCGTCGCCCTCGTCGTCTGGGTCCGGCGCATCGGGCTCGTGCGGTTCCGGGGGACCGCCCGGCAGCCGGGCAAGCACCGCGCGCAGGTGTTCGGGGAGGGCGCCGTCGGCATCGGGCGTCGGGAGCGGGATCCCGGCGGCTGTCAAGCGGGCGGCCGCCCGCGGGTGCATCCAGCGGATCGCGTGCGCGTCGCGCTCGGCGGCGGTCAGCCGCGGCGCGGCGTACGCGCCGGCGGCGCGACGCTGGCGTTGGGCCTCGAACATCACGACCGCTGTCGCGACGGACACGTTGAGCGACTGCACCATCCCGAGCATCGGGATCACGATGCGCGCGTCGGCGGCCGCGGCGGCCGCGGCGCTCACGCCGTGCTTCTCGTTGCCGAAGACCACGCAGGTCGGGCCGACGTAGTCGACGTCGCGGAAGTCGACCGCGTCGTCGGCGAGGTGGGCGGCGTAGACCTGCATGCCCTGTGCGCGCACCGCCGCGAGCGCGTCGTCGAGCGTGGCGTGCACGCGCAGCTCGACCCACTTCTCGGCGCTGGCGCTGGTGGCGTTGAACGTGGCGACCCCGCCGGTCGGGTGGGTGGCGTGGACGACGCCGACGCCGATCGCGTCGGCCGTGCGCAGCATGGCCGACAGGTTGTGGGGCTTGTGGACGTCCTCGGCCAACAGCGTGAGGTCGGGCTGGCGATGGCGCAGCACCCCTTGGATGCGGCGGTAGCGTCGCTCGGTCATCGGTGCATCGTACCGAGCGGGCGCTCGGTCATCGGAGCATCGTACCGAGCGGGCGCGCGGTCATCGGCGCATCGTACCGAGCGCAGGCGCGCCGCGGCGGGGATCCGGTCGGCACGGTGCTTGACGCGGGGGAGGGGCGTGGTAGACTCACGCCCGCACGCCCCGAGCCGAGGTGGCGGAATAGGTAGACGCGCCAGCTTGAGGGGCTGGTGACCGCAAGGTCGTAGGGGTTCAAGTCCCCTCCTCGGCACCAACGAAGCAGCGGCCCCCGCGAACGATGTGGGGGCCGCTGCCGTGCCGCAACGCTCGGATCGCGGCCGGATTCGGCCGCTGCCCAGGCGACCGTCGGCGCCGCACGGCGCGCGTGCTAGCGTTCGGCTCGTGCGCACCGGGTCCGCGTCCCCCTTCCCCTTCGCCCGGTACCGCGCCGGTCAGCGCGAGGTGATCGACGCCGCCCGCGACGCCTTCGACGAAGGCCGCAAGGTCGTCGTCGTGGAGGCCCCCACCGGGGCCGGCAAGAGCGCGATCGCGGTCACGCTCGCGCGCCAGGCAGCGTCCGCGTACCTGCTCACCGCGCAGAAGGTGCTCCAGGACCAGTACCAACGCGATTTCGACGACCTCGCGCTCATGAAGGGGCGCGCCAACTACCCCTGCGAGGTGGCGCCCACCCACGCCGCGGCCGCGCCGTGCCTCGCCGGCCGCACCTTCCCCGAGTGCGACGCGTGCCAGTACTTCCGGGCCAAGGACCGGGCGCTGGCGGCCCCGCGGGCGCTGATGAACTACGCCTACTTCCTCCACGAGCTCAACTACGCCGGCGGCTTCCGGCCGCGCGAGCTGCTCGTGCTCGACGAGGCCCACAACGCCGAATCGCTACTGATGGGGTTCGTCCAGGTCTCGGTGGGCGACGGCCAGCTCGAGCGCGCCGGCGTCGACTTGCGGCTCCCGGGTTATCCCGACCGCGAGGCGCTCTTCGACTTCGCCGACGATGTGCGCCCACGACTCGCGGCGCGCGCCCGCGAGCTCGACGCGGTCCTCGGGGTGGGGGCCTTGCCCCCCGACGTGGAGCTCGAGCAACTGCGGGTGCGGCAGTGGCTCGACGGACAGGCGACGCGGCTGGGCTGGCTGGTCGACACGCGCGACGACGGCGTCGAATGGGTGGTCGAGCACCGCCGCGATGACCGGGGCCCGCAGGCGACCTTCAAGCCGGTCACGGTGGCGCCCTTCGCGCGTCAGTTGCTGTTCGACCACGCGGACCGCGCGCTGCTCCTGTCGGCGACCGTCCTCGACCCCGAGACCTTCTTGCGCGGGCTGGGCGTGGAGCCCGAAGAGGCGGCGGTGCTCCAAGTGGCCTCGACCTTCCCTCCGGAGCGGCGGCCGCTGATCGCCCGCCCGGTCGCGCGGCTGACGCGCCACCACCTCGAGAAGGACCTCCCGAAGCTCACCGCGGAGATCAAGGACCTGTTCATCGACCACGAGACCGAGAAGGGCGTGGTGCACGCGCATTCGTACAAGATCGCGGGCGCCATCCTGCAGGCGCTGCCCCCCGACCTCCGGCGACGGGTGGTCACGCGTTTCGACGCGGCCGGCCGCGAGGCGGCCCTCGAGGCGCACCTGACGCGCCCCGAACCGACCGTGCTGCTCAGCCCGTCGATGACCGAGGGGCTCGACCTGGCGGGCGACCTGGCGCGCTGGCAGGTGATCTGCAAGCTGCCCTTCCCGTACCTGGGCGACCCGCAGGTCGCGGCGCGCCGCGCCGAGGACCCCGGGTGGTACGAGTGGCGCACCTGCCTGACGATCGTCCAGGCCTACGGTCGGGCCGTGCGCAGCGAGGACGACCATGCGGTCACGTACCTGCTGGACGCCGACGCCCCGGCCTTCCTGAAGCGCCAACGCCACCGACTGCCGCCCTGGTTCCTCGAGGCGGTGGTCTGGCCGTGACGGACGCAGCGGGCTAGAACCGGTCGACGGGGGAGCGGAACGGCCGACGGCCCCCCGAAAGGGCCGCGAGCGCCGCGAGGGCGCGCCCGTCGCCTTCCGCCCAACCGACGCGACGAACGTCCGCGGGGGCCGCCGCGCCCGACCACAGGAGCGCCAGTCCGCGGACGTCGACGGTGGCGTCGGCGGCGCCTCGCGTCGGTTCGACCAGGGTTCCTTCGGGTCGGGGCGTGAGCCGCCACGTCCCCTCGTTCCAGGGCGCGTACCCATCGATCACGCGCAGGACCAGCGGCGTCCGGTCGAGCGGCGCGTCGTCGTCCGCGACCGCGCGCAGCGCGGCAGCGGCGGTCGGGACGTCGGCGATCCGCGCCATCAACCCGGTGTGGCCCGGCACCGCGTGGCCACGCTGCCGGTCGGCGGCCACCGGGTCGTCCCACGGCGCCTCCAGATGCACCGTCGCCACCTGCCCACGGAACGCGGCGAGCACGCCCCACACGGCGTCGCGCCCGGCCGCGTCGCACCAGCCGAGGTCGAGGACGTCGAGATGGACGCCGGCAGCCTCGTCGCGCAGCTTCACGGCCACGAAGGCGTCGGTGCCCGCGAAGCGCAGGACCCGCTGCCCCGGAGTGGCGTCCAGGTCCTCCCAAGCGTCCCAGGGGCCCTCGTCGCGGGCGTCGGTGAAGGTACGGGTGGCCGCGAAGCGGGCGTACGGCGCGGCGATGCCGGCGCGGGCGGGCCCATCGACGCGGGCGAGGCCACCCGGCACGCCGGGCGGAAGCCGTTCGGGCGGCAGCGCGAGCGGCACGCCGGTCGGCACGCTCACCCAGCCGTAGCGGCCGTAGAACGCGGCGTCGAACGGGTAGAGCAGGTTCCAACCGAAGCCCTTGGCGCGGCCCGCGTCGAGCCCGGCGCGCATCAGGCGGGCGACGTGGCCCGCCCGCCGGTGCTCCGGCGCGGTCGCGATGCCGCCGAAGCCGCCCATGGGCACGCACGCGCCCGCGGCCCACGCTCGGTACGGATGCTGCGTGACGACCGCGGCGAGCTCGCCGTCCACGAAAGCGCCCAGCGAGTTCGGGAGGCGCGCGCGGAACGCGTCCAGGACCTCGTCGCCGGCGGGGTACCCGAAGCTCCCCTCGCGCAGCCGCAGGTAGCCGTTCAGGTCGTCCGGCCCGAGGACCCGGTCGTGCGCCGTCACGCGTCCGGGGCGTCGAGGAAGGGGAGGAACATCGGGCGCTCGGCGTTCGTGCGCAGGACCATCGTGGTCTCGGTGCGCTCGACACCCTCCAGCATGAACAGGCGGTCGAGGAAGCCGTCGAGCGCGGCGGGCGTCGCCACGCGCACCTTGGCGACGTAGGCGTAATTGCCGGCGACCGCGTGGAGCTCCTCCACCTCGGGGAGCGACAGCAGCCGGTCGACCAGGTCCTGCGCCGGCTTGCGCGGTTGCGGCGAGATGTGGACGAAAGCGCAGATCGCCAGCCCGACCTTCTCCGGGTCGAGCACCGCCTGGAAGCCGCGGATCACGCCCGTGGCCTCGAGTTTGCGGATGCGTTCGCCGATCGCCGGCGCCGACAGGCCGGTCTCCTTGGCGAGCTGCGCGTGGGTGGTGCGTCCGTCGATGCGGAGCACCTCGAGGATCTTGCGGTCGATGGCGTCGAACATCGCGTCCAGGCTAGCACCCTGGCGCACGACCACCGGGGCGCGTGGCCGCCAGGGCGCGCGCCGTCGGGTGCGGTACCTTGGTGCGTGCGCGTTCTGTTCATCGGCGACGTCTTCGGTACCCCCGGCCTGCGGGTGGCGCAACGGTTCTTGCGCGACCACCGTGGCGACTACGACCTGGTGGTCGCGAACGGCGAGAACACGGCCGGCGGCTTCGGCATCACGCGGAAGCACGCCGAGCAGTTGTGGGGATGGGGCGTCGACGTCATCACGCTCGGCAACCACACCTTCGATCAGGACGAGGTCGTCGACCTGCTCGAGTCCTCGCCACGCATCGTCCGCCCGGCGAACTACCCGCCAGGTACGCCGGGGCTGGGGTACACGACGGTGACCGCCGCCAACGGCGAGCGCCTGATGGTCGGGCAGGTGATGGGGCGCGTGTTCCTCGAGCCGCTCGACGATCCGTTCGTGGCCGCGGACGCGATCGTCGAGGCGTGCCCCGGCGACGTCGCCCTGCTCGTGGACGTGCACGCCGAGGCGACGAGCGAGAAGAAGGTCCTGGGCTTCCACTTGCAGGGGCGCGCGAGCGCCGTGCTAGGCACCCACACCCACGTCCAGACGGCGGACGAGGGCATCTTCGGCGGCACCGCGTACCTCACCGACGTCGGGATGACCGGCGTCCAGCACTCCGCGATCGGCATGCAGTTCGACGAGGTGCACGCACGCTTCCTGACCAAGCGTCGCCATCGCTTCCGGCCGGCCAGCGGGCCGGCGACCCTGAACGGCGTCGTGCTCGACCTGGACGGCCGCCGCGCCCGTGCGGTGCAGCGCCTGCAGTGGCGCGACGAAGGCGAGGTCGCGGATGGCTGAGCGCGGCGCGCTCGCCGCGCGCGAGGCCGAGGCGTTCGAGCTCCTGCGCCGCGAGGTCGACCTGCTCGCGACGACGCTCGGCGACGTGGTGCGCGAGCTCGAGGGCGACCGCGTCTTCGAGCTCGTCGAGCGCGTGCGGACCCTGACCAAACGCCGCCGACACGGCGCGCCGGTCGACGCGGAACTGCAGGCCCTGCTCGGCGGTCTGCACCACGCGGACGCCGAGAAGGTCCTGCGCGCGTTCACGCTCTACTTCCAGCTCGTGAACCTGGCGGAGGAGCTGCACCGGGTGCGCGTCGTGCGCCTGCGCGGCGGGGCGGCGACGGACGAGGCGCCCCGCGGGGAGTCGGTCGCCGCGGCGATCAAGCAGCTGCGCGACGACGGATGGACGAAGGCCGAAGCGCGCCGGTTCGTCGGCGGGCTGGACGTGCAGCTCACGTTCACGGCTCACCCGACGGAGGTCAAACGGGCCACCGCGCGCGCCGCCCTCGAGCGCGTAGGGGCGGTCGTGCGGGCGCTCGGCGAGCCCGACCTGGCGCCGGCCGACCAGTCGGCGTGGCGCGCGCAGCTCGAGGCCGAGGTGGCGACGCTCTGGCAGACGCGCGAGCTCGCGCACGAGCGGCCCACCGTGCGCGACGAGGTCGAAGGGGCGCTGTACTACGTGCGGCGCTCGCTGTTGCCCGCGCTACCGCGCCTGATGGGCGACCTCGAGCACGCGCTGGAGGCCTACTTCGGCGGCGACGCCGCGGGCCCGGGAAGCGCATCGCGGGACGGCGCGCCGCTGCCACCCGTGCTGCGGTTTCGCAGCTGGATCGGCGGCGACCGCGACGGCAACCCCAACGTCACCGCCGAGGTGACCGACGCCACCTTCCACCGCCACGCCGAGGTCGCCTTGGAGGCGCATGCGGACGACGTCGCCGACCTGGCGGCGCGCTTGTCGCACTGGGAGCCGCGGGTGGCGTTGACCGGAGCCTTCCGGCGCGCCCTCGCCGATCGCGACGCCGCGGACCGCGACGCCGCAGACCCGATCGACGCGCCGCGCGAGGAGCCGTTCCGTCGCTGGCTCGCCCACGTCGGTCGCGACCTCGCGCGAGCGCAAAGTGAGTGCGGCAGCGATGAGGTCGCCGGTCCGGGCCACGAGGAGCGCGCGGGCGGCGGTCCCGCTGGCTACCCGCGCGACCTCGCGGTGTTGGAGGACGCGTTGGCGAACGGGCTCGGCGCCCGTTCGGCGCGCGCGTTCGTGCGCCCCGTGCGCTACCGCGCGCAAGCGACCGGGTTCCACCTCGCGCCGCTCGACGTGCGGGAGCACTCGCAGGTGCACGAGCACGCCGTCGCCGACCTCCTGCGGCACGCGCGGGTGACGAACGACTACGCCGCACTGCCCGAGGAGGAGCGCGTGGGGGTGCTGCTCGGCGTGCTGGACGACCCGCGGCCGCTCGCCGCGCACGACGCCCCGCTCGGCCCCGAGGCGCGGCGCACCCTCGACGCGCTCGACTCGGTGCGGCGCGCGCGCCGGCGGCTCGGGCACGAGGCCTTCGGCAGCTACGTGGTGTCGATGAGCGAGGGGGCTTCGGACGTGCTCGAGGTGCTCGTGCTCGCGAAGCAGGCCGGCGTGCCCGACGTCGACGTCACCCCCCTGTTCGAGACCGAGGACGACCTCCAGGCTGCGCCCGGCGTGATGCGCGCGCTGTTCGGCCTCCCGGCCTACGCCGCGCACCTCGCGCGACGTGGCGTCCAAGAGGTGATGATCGGGTACTCCGATTCCAACAAGGATGCCGGCTTCCTGGCCGCCAACTGGGCGCTGTACGAGGCGCAGGAGGGCCTGGCCGCGGTCACCCAGGAGGCCGGCGTTCCGCTGCGGCTGTTCCACGGCCGCGGCACGAGCATCGGTCGCGGCGGTGGCCCGACCGGGCGCGCGATCCTGGCTCAACCGCCCGGCTCGCTCGGCGGCCGCATGCGCTTGACCGAGCAGGGTGAGGCGCTCGCCGAGCGCTACGCCGATCCGGAGCTCGCGCACCGCCACCTCGAGCAGTTGGTGCACGCCTTCCTGCTCGCCAGCGCCCGCGACGCCCGGCCGTTCGAGCCGCTGCCCGAGGCCTTCCGGATCGCGATGGGCGCGGCGTCGGTCGCGGCGCGCGGCGCGTACCGCGAGCTCCTGGAGGCCGAGGGCTTCCTCGACTTCTTCCACACGGTGACCCCCATCGAGGAGATCGCGCGCCTGCGCGTCGGTTCGCGCCCAGCGCGCCGCGCGGGCGACCGCTCACTGGGCAACCTGCGCGCGATCCCGTGGGTGTTCGCCTGGACCCAGTGCCGTGCCAACCTCCCCGGGTGGTACGGCCTCGGGACGGGGCTCGCGGTGCTCGATCCGGACCTCGTGCGGCGCATGGTGCGCGAGTGGCCGTTCTTCGCGACCGTGCTCGATTTCGCGCGCATGAGCATCGCCAAGAGCGACCTGGGCGTGTTCGCCGCCTACCTCGAGCTCGTGCCGGAGCCGCTGCGCGCGCGGTTCGGCGAGCGCGTGCGCGCCGAGCACGCGCGCAGCTTGACGGCGCTGCGCACCGCCTTCGGCGGCGAGGAGGGGGTCGAGGCCGACGCCACGCTGCGGCGCGCGATCGACCTGCGCAACCCCTACGTCGACCCGCTCTCGTTCCTCCAGGTCGACCTGCTGCGCCGCCTGCGTTCCCTGCCCGCGGAGAGCGCCGACCGACCCGACCTCGAAGACGCCGTTCTGGTGAGTCTGCTCGGCATCTCGGCCGGCATGCGGACCACCGGGTGAACCTCTCATTCGGCTCAAGCGGCCGCTGCGTAGGCTGAACCCACGTGAGGAGCCCCCCATGGACCTGCTAATCAGCGGTGGCGTCGTCCTGTTCGCCATCGTTCTCCTGTCGGTGTACGCCGTGTACCTGTTCCTGGTGCGCTTCTTCAAGCTCGCCAAGGAGCGGCTCGATACCGACGAGCTGATGGCGCGCGTCAACGCAGCGGTGCGCGACCGCGACCTCGACCTAGCACTCGACGCCTGCGAACAGCACGGCGGACCCGTTGCGCGGGTGCTTCAATCGGCGCTCTTGCGCCTTCCGTACGGCCGCCAGGCGGTCGAAGCGGCCTTCGCGGAAGCGTCGCTGCTCGAGGAGCAGTCGCTCACCCGTGGCCTCCGGCCGTTGGCGACGATCGCCCAGGTGGCCCCGCTGTTGGGGTTGCTGGGCACCGTCACCGGCATGATCATCGCCTTCGGCGAGATCAGCGTCGCTGGCACCGGCAACCCGGGCCTACTCGCGGGGGGCATCGGCCAGGCGCTCGTGACCACCGCGGCGGGGCTGATCGTGGCGATCCCGGTGTTGATCGGTCAGAACTACCTCGCGAGCCGGGTCGATTCCATCCTCATCGAGATCGACCGGCGCCGCGAGGAGCTCATGGCGAACGTGGTGCAGGCGGTCGCGGCGCGCAAGGACAAGGAGCCGAGCGTGGCCGATGCCGTCGATGCCCCGCGGACGGACGCCCGACCCGCCGCGCGGCGGACCGCGCCGCGGCCCGCACCGGGCGCGCGCGTCGAAGCGAACGGTGCCGACCAGGCGCCCCTGCCGTTCGGCGCTGAGCCGCCGGTCCCGGCGCGAAGCGCTCGGCTCCGCGTGGAGCCTGCCGGGGGCGACGGTGAGGGCGCCACGTTCGGCGCCGCCGACGATCGCGACGAC
>JAGXHO010000029.1 GCA_024636105.1 Trueperaceae bacterium
CCTCCGAGGGCTGCCGTGCGGTGATCGGACGGGCGGGCGGTTCGGGCGAACCGGGAAGGGTTGGAGGCGACCGGTACAAACCGACTGTCGACAATCGACTTCCTGCTAGTGTGGATGAATATACGGTCGCCCAGGAGACCTGTCAAGGCGCCGGTCTTCATCGCGGCCGCCAGAGGAACGGGGTACGCCATGCCATCCACGCCGATCCCGAGCGGGCTCGAATCCTCTGGATCCGCGCCGCGCCCGCTCGGCCATGCGGACCGGTCACGCTTCCGCGAGCGCCTTCGACGCGCGGCCGCCGAGCGCGGCCGCGACGGCGTCCTGCTCCTCGAGATGGCGAGCGTCGTGTGGGCGACCGGTTTTTACCACTCGCCGAGCGAACGGCCCGTGGGGCTCTACGTGCCGGTCGACGGCGAGCCGACCTTGTTCGTGCCGCTGCTCGAGCGCGAGCACGCCGAGGACGAGGGTGGCGGCCTCCGGGTCGAGGCCTACGAGGAGTACCCGGGCGAGGTGCCCGCGGCGCTGTGGATGCTCGATCGCGTCCGCGCCGCGCACGGGGGCGCTTCGCGCGTCGCGGTCGACGCCCTCGACGCGGGCTTCTGGGGCGCAGCGCGGGAGCGCTTCCCGCTGCTCGCGATCGACTCGGTCGCGGCCGACGTGCGGGCGCTCAAGGACCCGCCCGAGCTGGCGCTGATCCGCGCGGCCGCCCGCTACGCCGACGCCTGCCTGGAGGCGATCCTGGACGGCGGTGCCGCGGTGATCGCTGCGGGCGGCAGTGAGCTCGACCTCCTCGAGCTGGGGGTTGGCGCAGCGCGCGCGCTTCAGGCCGCGGAGCTCGGCGACCGCTTCGGTCCCGCGAAGACGACCGTGGTCGGCACCGTGCACTCGGGGCCGCGCGCGGCGCTGCCGCACGGCCGGACCAGCGACCGCACGCCGCGGCCGGGCGAGGTGCTGATCGCCGGCATTGGCGCAGCGGTCGGTGGGTATCACGCCGAGAGCGGCGCGACCTTCGCGATCGGCGCCCCGAGCGACGATCAGCGCCGCTGCCTGCTGGCGGCGGAGGCGTGCCACGACGCGGCGGTTGCCGCTTTGGTGCCGGGTGCCCCGTGCGCGGCCGTCAACGCCGCGGGTCTCGAGCGCCTGCGCGCTGCCGGGTTGGGCGAGTTCATCCGGCACCGGGTGGGGCACGCCATGGGCGTCCAGGGCCACGAGGGTCCATGGCTCGCGCCCGGCGACGCGACCCCGGTCGCGGTCGGGATGGTCTTCTCCAACGAACCCGGCATCTACCGGCCGGGCGTCGACGGCTACCGCACGATCGACTCGATGATCGTCGGCGCATCCGGCGTCGAGATCCCCTCCACGTTCCAGGCGCGCGTCCCGTGGGCCGCGCGCGTGCTCGAACCCCGATGAGGTGCATCCTGTGACGCGAACGCCCCCCGACCGACTCCTGCGCGCCCTCGCCGGGCGCCTCCACGACGAGGACGTCTCGATCCGCACCAAGATGCTCGAGGCGGCCGCCGAGCTCGACGACGTGATCGCGATGGGGCGCGGTGACCCCGACCTGCACACCCCCGCCCACATCAGTGAGGCCGCCAAGCGCGCCATCGACGCGAACGAGCACCACTACACGCACCCCACCGGGATGCCGAAGCTGCGCGAGGCGATCGCCGCCTCGCTGGCGCGCGAGTACGGCCTCGACTACACCCTGGACGAGGTCGTGGTCACGGCCGGCGTGCAGGAGTCGGTGATGCTCTGCATGCTGGCGCTCGTGCAGGCCGGCGACGAGGTGCTCATCACCTCGCCCCGCTTCACCACCTACGACACCGCCGTCCAGCTCTGCGGCGGGGTGCCGGTGCCCGTGCCCACGTACGAGAAGGACGGCTTCGCGCTGATGCCGGCCGAGATCGAGAAGCGCCTGACGCCCCGCTCGAAGGTCCTGGTCCTGGTGTCGCCGAACAACCCCACCGGCGCGGTCACCCCGCCCGACGTGATCCGAGCCATCGCGGCGCTCGCCGAGAAGCACGACCTGATCGTCCTCTCGGACGAGATCTACGCCAAGCTCCTGTACGAGGGCCACGAGCACCTCTCGATCGCCACCCTGCCAGGCATGAAGGAGCGCACGATCACCCTCAACGGCTTCAGCAAGTCGTACGCGATGACCGGTTGGCGCGTCGGCTATCTGGCCGCGCCGCGCGCCTTCGTGCGTGCGATCACCGAGGTGCGCCACACGCTCTCGATCAACACGGCCACCCCGTCGCAGTTCGCGGCCCTCGCGGCGCTCGAGGGACCGCAGGAGCCGGTCGCCGAGATGGTCGCCGAGTACGCGCGCCGCCGCACCTTCCTGATGACGGCATTCGACCGCATGGGCCTCACGTACGGCCCTCCGGGCGGCGCCTTCTACCTGTACGTCAACGTCGCGAGCACCGGCCTGGGCGCGGACGCCTTCTGCTTGCGGCTCCTGCAGGAGGCGCGCGTGCTGGTCTTCCCGGGCGCGCTGTTCGGCGACGATTCGGACACCTACATGCGGATCGGCTACCTGCAACCCATGGCGCGCATCGAAGAGGCCGCCGCGCGCATCGAGCGATTCGTGACCGGCCTGCGGAGCGCGGCGTGACCGCCGGTCCGGCCTTCGACCTGGTGGTCGCCGGCGGCACCGTCGTGCTGCCGGATCGCGAGCTGCGCGCCGACGTCGGCGTGAAGGACGGCAAGGTCGTCGCCCTGCTCGCCCCCGGCACCGCCGCCAGCGCGACCCAGGCCTTCGACGCGACCGGCAAGCACGTGTTGCCCGGCGTCATCGACATCCACTTCCACGTGCGCGCGCCGGCCTACCCCGAGCGCGGCACCGTGGAGACCGAGACCCGCGCCGCTGCCGCCGCCGGGGTGACCACGCTCCTCGAGATGCCCATCTCGAAGCCGTGCTGCGCGACGCCCGAGGTCTTCCGGGCGCGGCGCGAGCACTTCGCAGCGCGCGCGCACGTCAACTTCGGCTTGTACGGCGCGCCGGGCCGCCTCGTCGCGTCCGAGGTGCAGGGGATGGCCGACGAGGGCGCCGTCGCCTACAAGATCTTCACCACGTCCGCCCCCAAGGGCCGCGACGACGAGTTCATCGGGTTGTGCCTCCCGGAAACGCCGGGCCAGTACCAGGCGCTGCAGCTGGTCAAGGAGACCGGGCGCGTGCTGTCGGTGCACGCCGAGGACGAGGGGTTGATCGTCCACCTGACGAAGAAGCTGATCGCCGAGGGGCGCAACGACCCGCCCGCCCATTACGCGTCGCGCCCGCCGTTCGTCGAGGCGACCGCGATCGCTTCGCTCCTGGCGATGAACCGCGGCGTGGGCGCCCGGATGCACGTCGCGCACGTCACCAGCCGCCAGGCGCTGGACGTCGTCCGGGCCTTCCAGATGCTGGGCGACGACGTCACCGCCGAGACCTGCCCTCAGTACCTGCGCTTCGATCAATCGGCCCTCGCGACGCATGGCGCGTACGCCAAGATCAACCCGCCGCTGCGCGACGCCGACGACATCGAGGCGCTGTGGGAGGCGATCGAGGACGGCACCCTCGGGTACGTCACCACCGACCACTCGCCGTTCACCGTCGCCGAGAAGGAGAAGGCCAAGACCGACCTGTGGGCGGCACCGCCAGGCGCGCCCGGGATCGAGACGCTGGTGGTCGGGATGCTCGACGCGGTGGCCGCCGGACGCGTCACGATCGTCGAGGCCGCGCGGCTGATCTCGACGAACGGCGCCGAGCGCTTCGGGTTGACGGGCAAAGGGGTCGTCGCGCCCGGCGCTGACGCCGACCTCACGATCGTCGACCTGAACGCCACCACGACGATCGACACGAGCAAGCTGCTGTCAGCGTCGCGCGAGACCGACAAGCTCCACGACGGCCTGACCTTCCGCGGTCGGGTGGTGGCGACGGTGCTGGCTGGGCGCGTCGTGTTCGACGGCGTAGAGGTGCTCAGCCGCCCCGGCGAGGGCGCCTTCGTCCGGCCGAGCTGAGGGCCGCGCGCCCCCGGCCGCCCCACCGACCTGCGGCGGACGCAAGCGCGTCCGCCGCAGGCGACGTCAAGGTGGAGCGAGGCCGAGGATCTGGCCGGACCCCCGCGAGGGCGGAGGTCCGGTGCGACCGGGCCGGTTTCAGAACAGCCCGAGCTCCTTGAGCGCTTCGGCGGCGCCGTCGAGGTTGGTCAGCTTCATGCTCGCGTAGTTGGGGGAGAAGACCACGCCCTCGCCGCCGTTGGCGTAGGTGGCGAGCACGCTGTCGCGCACGATCTCGGGGGTGCAGACGGCCTGGTCGGCGCGCTGGCGCGGCGCGTCGACGCCGATGCCCATGTAGACCTTCGCCTTGCCGTTCACCCCGCGCACCGCATCGGCGCACTGGCCGCCCACGTACGTGGCCGGCTGCATCCCCGCCTGCACCACCTGGTCCCAGGGCGCCTCGTTCAGGCCGAGGAGCTTGTACATGAGCGGGGTCATCTCGTCGGGCGTGAAGTCGCGGAGGATCGACTTGTGGAAGTCCTCCATCTCCTTCGCGTAGATGAGGCCCGACTGGTGCTGGTAGGTGATCGGCTTGACCCAGTCGGCGTACATCGTCTGCTCTTCCCAGGGCCACTGCGCCTTGCGGATGGGGTTGAAGTGGTTGCGGTTCCAGACGTTCAGGCCGAACGAGACGTCCGGGTTGCACCACTTGACCAGCCCGTAGAGCTCGCGGTCGAGGTCCTTGTTGCGCTCGAGCCAGAAGCGCTCCCAGATCAGCACCTCGGGGTTGGCGAGCAGCACGCGCAGGAACTCGATCATCGAGCCGTCGACGAAGGTCTCGCCGGCGCGCGCTTTCTGGAAGTAGCCCCAGACGTTCAGCATTGCGATGCGGACGCGCTCGACGTCGATGCCGCGCTCGATCGCCTCGCGGCGCGCCGCGGGCGAGAAATCGCCCGGCGCCTGGCCCGCGATCATCTGGTCGAGCGGGCTCCGGCGCTCGTTGCACCACATGACGCCGTCCAGGTCGTAGTTGCGGACCTGATCCTCGATCATCGAGTGGATCCACTGGCGGTAGGCGGGGTGGCTGGTGCTGGGTTCGCCGCCCATGCGTCCGTGGACGTCGACCTCCAGGACCTGCGGCAGGTTGGGGATCGCGACGTTGTTGACCGAGCCGTGGCCCGCGTACTTGAAGAAGGGCTCCATCAGCTCGATGAAGACCTTCATGCCGCGCGCCTTGGCGGCGGGGATGACGGTCTCGAGGATGTTCACCCCCTGCATCTCGACGTCCTTCGCCTTGTAATCGTCGATGAAGGTGGTCCGGTAGTACTTGGGGTCCGGGTCGAAGTAGGCGCCGCCCTTCATGGCGAAGGGCTCGGGGACGCCGTGGTCGGGCCAGCCATCGAGCTTGTGGCTGATGCTGCGCCCGGCCTTGAGGCCCAGCCACGAGACCGTGCCGAGCATGAGAACGTTCACGCCGACGCGGTTCTGCAGGGTGTCGAGCACCGCGTCCACGCCCTCGTCGATGAAGCTGACGGGCGAAAGCTGGACGGAGACGAACTTCTCCTGGGGGTCGGGGTTCGTCGCTTTGCCACTCACTGGGGCGCCGTTCATGCGGCAACGTAGCGCGGGACGCCGCCGACGAAGGTGAACGCCACGCGCTCGAGCGCGTCGAGGTCGGCGAGCGGGTTGCCGCGCACCACGATCACGTCCGCGAGCTTGCCGGCCTCGAGGGTGCCGAGCTTGGCGTCGAGCTTGCTGAGCTCCGCCGCCCGGACGGTCGCGGAGCGGACCGCCGCGTAGGCGTCGGGCACCACGCCGACCTTGACCATGTACTTGAGCTCGGGGGCGACGACCTCGTGGCCGACGGCTGGGCTGCCGGCGTCGGTGCCGAAGACGATCGTGACGCCCGCCTCGGCGGCCTTCTTGAGGCCCGCGTAGCGGGTGGGGTCGGCGACCGCCTTCTGCCGCTCGGCGATCTTCCACTCGGGGATGTTGAACTTGCGCGCGATCTCCGGGACGCTCTGCTGGACGACCGGCGCGAAGGTCGTGACGATGGGGATCCGCTTGGCGAGCAGCAGTTCGATCGTGGCGTCGCTCATCGACCCGCCGTGCTCGATCACGTCGACCCCGAACTCGGCCATGCGGTGGATGCACGCGTCGAAGGTGGCGTGGGCGGTGATGGGGAGGCCGTTGCGGTGGGACTCGTCGATCACCGCGGCGAGCTCGTCGTCGGTGAACTCGAGCCGATCGTGGCAGCCCATGATCTTGATCAGGTCGGCGCCGCGGCGCACCTGCTCGCGGACCGCGCGGCGCATCTCGTCGGCGCCGGAGGCCTCGCGGCAGCACCAGTACGTGTGGCCGCCGGTCTGGACGATCGCCTCGCCGGTCACCAGGATGCGCGGACCGGGGAAGATGCCCTGCTCGAGCGCCTGCTTCGCGAAGAGGTTGCTGGTGTTCATGCCGAGGTCGCGCACGAGCGTGACGCCGGCGCGCAGCGACTTGAGCATGTTCGCCGCCGACTTGTAGGCGCTGATCTCGGGGGCATCGTCCATCGACTGGCGCGCGAGATCGTGGATGCCGTCCCATGCGAGGTGGGCGTGGGAGTTGATCAACCCGGGCAGGATCGTCGCACCTTCGAGGTCGTGGACGGTGAGGTCCGCGGCCGGCGTGCCCAGGTCGGCAGCGGCGCCGACGCGGGCGATGGTGCCGTCGCGCAACTCGACGAAGCCGCGCTCGATCGCTTCGTCGCCCACGCACGTGAGCACGCGCCCCAACAGCAGGCGCGGGGTGGCGGCGTCGTCGAAGATCGGCGCGATCTTCTTCTCGTATCTCCAGGCGGCGGGTTCGGGCATGGGCGTCTCCTCAGGAAGCCGGCGGCGTGCAACGTCCGTCGCCGGCGGACAATCGATGGGGATCGGAACGATCGGCAGGCTATGGTTGACAGATCGAACCGCCGTGCCTATGCTCGGGTTAGTCGATTGTCGACAATCTACGGTCGAGGATAGGCTGCCGAGAGGACCGTGTCAAGGAGGGCGCGTGGCGACGAAAGCGATCGAGCAACCACCGCATGCGTTCGGCGGCGTCGACACCCGGCCGCTGCGCCAACAGATCGCCGACGCCCTGCAGCGCGCGATCCTCGATGGCGAACTGGTGCCCGGTGCGCCGCTCGTCGAGATGGACATCGCGCAGCGCCTGGGCGTGAGCCGGGCGCCGGTGCGCGAGGCGCTGCAGCTGCTCGCGCGCGCCAACCTGGTCGAGACCGCCCCCTACCGCGGCACCACCGTGCGGCACCTGACGCCGACCGACGTCGAGGAGGTGTACTCGCTGCGGACCGCGCTCGAGACCTTCGCGCTCCGACGCGCGATGGCCAGCGACGCCGCCGGCTTGGCGCGCGATCTGCGCTCGGCGTGCGACGCCATGCAGGCCATCGCCGCGCGCGGCGATTGGTCGCGGCTGGCGGGCGAGGACGCGCGCTTCCACGAGCTGCTCGTGGCCCACGCCGACCACGGCATGCTCGCGCAGGCCTGGCGCGACCTGCACATGCGCGTGCGCCAGATCATGGCGCTGCGCAACCTCCAGAACGACGACAGCATGGAGGTCTACTTCCGCCACGTCCCCATCGTCGACGCGATCGAAGCGGGCGACGTCGATGCCGCGGTCGCGGCGCTCGAGGCGCACATCGCCTCGGCGGCCGACCTGGTGCTGGACGACGCCGGTTCGGGGACCGTCAAACCCACCGACTGAAGCCTACCGCCCCACGCCCTGCCCGCGGTGGCCGCTCCGGCCGCCGCGCGCCATGTTCCGGTCGCTAACTCGGCGCCGATCCCGGAGGAACCCCCAATGCGCGACTTTCGCTCGCGGCGCGCCCGCGCCGTCTCCATCCAGCCCCAGACCTCGATCGACACCACGGGCCGCATCAACCTCGGCTCGGGCACCCCCGATTTCGAGGTGCCCGACTTCGTGGTGGCGCCGATGGTGGCCTCGCTCCAGGCGCAGAAGCTCCAGTACACCGCCTGGGCCGGTATGCCCGCCCTGAAGCACGCCGTGGCGACCAAGATGGCGCGCGAGAACCGGCTCGAGGTCGATCCGCACACCGAGGTGCTCGTGACCGCCGGCGCCCAGGAGGCGCTCATGACGGTGCTCATGACGCTCCTCGATCCCGGCGACGAGGTGATCATCAGCGACCCGCACTACGGCGTGTACACCCGCGCCGCGACGATCGCCGGCGCGACGATGGTGCCGGTTGCCACCCGCCTCGAGGACGGCTTCGTCCCGCAGGTGGCGGACGTCGCCGCGGCGATCACCGACCGGACCCGGGCGCTGATCCTGGTGTCGCCGAGCAACCCGACGGGCGCCGTGTTCCCCCGCGAGACGCTGCAGGGCTTGGTCGACCTGGCGGCCAAGCACGACCTGGTCGTCGTGTCCGACGAGATCTACGAGGACTACGTGTTCGACGGCGCCGAGCACGTCACCGTCGCCGCACTGCCGGGCGCGCGCGAGCGCACGGTGTCGATCTACAGCCTCTCCAAGGGCTTCGCGTTGACCGGCATCCGGGTGGGGTACGTCGTGGCGCCCCCGGCGCTGATCCAGGCGATGCTCCCCTTCCACCACGCGATGACCATCTGCGCCCCGGTCACGGCGCAGTTCGGCGCCGCGGCGGCGCTCGACCACGACCGTGGTTGGTTCACGCCGATCCTCGCCGAGTACGACCGGCGCCGGGTCGCCTGGATGGCGGCCCTCGACGGCATGGGCCTGCCGTACCTGCGGCCCAAGGGCGCGTACTACGTCTTCTTCGACGTCCGACCGACCGGGCTCGACGCCAAGACCTTCGTTCGGCGCGCGGGTGACGAGGCGCTCGTGACGTTGGGGACCGGTGGCGGGGGTGCCGGAGAGGGGTGGATCCGCGGCTCGCTCATGCAGCGGTCGCCCCACCTGGAGGAGGGCTTCGATCGCCTCGCCGCCTTCGTTGGAGGGCTCTGACCGCGGCGCACGGCGGCGCCGTGCGCCCCCGCCCGCGGGTGGTCGCCGCGCGCGCCCGCCGGGTTGACACCGGAGCGTCCGCTCGCCATACTCCAACCCACGGACGTCGATTGTCGACAATCGACGCCGAGCCACGAGGAGGTCATCGATGAAGGTACTCCACCGCCGAGCGCGCGCCACGTACGCCGCGCTCGCCCTGGTCCTGCTGATGCTGCCGGGCACCGCTTGGGCCCAGCAGAGCGGCGGCGAGCTCGTCTTCGCCGTCAACCGAGAAGCCGACATGCTCGACCTGCACGTGGGATCGTCCCGCTACGACCTCGTGCCCGCGGCGCAGATCTACGACACCTACCTCTTCCTGACGCCCGAGGGTGAGTTCCTTCCGTGGCTCGCCGAAGAGGTCACCGTCAACGAGGACGCGACCGAGTACGTCATGCGCCTTCGTCCCGGCGTCACCTTCCACGACGGCACCCCGCTGAACGCCGAAGCCGTCAAGTTCAACTTCGACCGCATCGTCGACCCGGCCACCGCCAGCCGCGCGGCCGTCGGCGACATGGGCTCCTACAGCAGTTCCGAAGTGGTGGACGAGCTCACGATCCGAGTCTCGTTCGCGCAGCCCTTCCCGGCCTTCTGGTACGCGCTGTCCGATTGGCGCGCCGGCGGCCCCCACTCGCCCACCGCCATCCAGGCCGATCCCGAGGGGTACCGCTTCAAGCCCGTCGGCACGGGTCCCTTCCGCTTCGTGTCGTGGACGCAGGGCGACCGCATCGTCTTCGAGCGCAACCCGGACTACGCCTGGCCCCGGCCGGGCACCATGCACGACGGCCCGGCGTACCTCGACACGGTCGTCTTCCGGACCATCGCCGAGGACCAGTCGCGCGTCGTCTCGCTCCGCAACGGCGAGATCGACGGCCTCCTCCGCCTCCCACCACAGGACGTCGCCGGATTCAAAGCGGACCCCAACTTCTCGGTCGTCGAGGCCACGCTGCCTGGTTCGGGCGTGATCATCGTCGTCAACGCGAACAAGATGCCGACCAGCGACCCGGCCATCCGTGAGGCGCTGCTGCTCGTCACCTCGCCCGATCAGATCGCGCGCGTCGGCTACTTCAACGCCTGGCCAGCGCACCGCGGTTCGGTGCTCTCCAGCCCGAACCCCGGCTTCACCGACCTGACCGGCACCTTCCCCTTCGATCCCGAGCGCGCCGCGCGCGTCCTGGACGAGGCCGGCTGGGTCCCCGGCGCCGACGGCATCCGCGTCAAGGACGGCGAGCGCGCCGAGCTGATCTACATCGGCTTCCCCAGCGGCGAGACCACCCGCACGCTCGAGCTGATTCAGGCCAACCTAGCCCCGCTCGGCATCGCGGTCGAGATCCGCGAGCTCGACTCCGGCGCGATCCAGGCCGCGCGTCAGAGCGGCGTGCACCACATCGCGCACCTGACCTTCATCTACAAGGACGCGGGCTTCCTGCGCACGCTGTTCCACTCCGAGAACATCGGCACCGGCTGGAACTTCATGCAGCGCCCCGACCCCGAGCTCGACGCGATGCTCGAGGCGATCCAAGTGACCGCCGACCTGACCGCCCGCAACCAGATCGTCGCGGACGTCCAGCGCTACATGCTCGAGCAGGGCTACTTGCTGCCCACGGTGTACCAGCACACCGTGAACGTGTACGGCGCCGACGTCGTCGACGCCGCGGCCTACCCGGTGTACGGCGAGGCCCCGTACTTCTACGACACCTACAAGCGGTAACCCGCGACCGAACGCCGTGGTCGGGAGGCGCCATTGGCCTCCCGACCACGGCCGACTTCCAGCGCGCGCCACGCCACCGCCCGACCGTCGTCCCTGGCGGGTCGTGCGGCCGAGGCCGCGGTCGACGTCCGAAGGGCACCATGTGGTCGTTCATCACCCGCCGCCTGCTCATCCTCGTCCCGGTCGTGGTCGGCGTGTCGTTCCTCGTGTTCACGGCGATGTACATCCTGCCGGGGGACGCCGTCGACTCGATGCTCGCCGAGCGCGGTGCCAGCGCCGAAGAACTCGCGCGCTTGCGCAGCCAGCTCGGACTCGACCAGCCCTTCTTGGTGCAGTACGGCCGCTTCATCGGCCGCTTGGTGACGGGTGACCTTGGTTCGTCGATCGTCACCGGGCGCCCCGTCGCCGACCAGATTGCGTCCCAGCTGCCGGCCACCATCGAACTGACCCTCGCGTCGCTGCTGATCGCGGTCCTGGTGGGCGTACCGCTCGGCGTGATCGCCGCCGTCCGACGCGGGACGTGGATCGACTCGCTCTCGATGGTCGTCGCCCTGGTCGGGGTGTCGATGCCCAACTTCTGGCTCGGCCTGCTCCTTATCTTGACGTTCTCCCTGCAACTCGGCTGGTTCCCGGCGGCCGGCAGCGGCAACTGGCGCTACCTGGTGCTGCCCGCCGTCACGCTCGGCTTCTCGGGGGTGGCCATCATTGCTCGCATCACCCGTTCGAGCCTCCTCGAGGTGATCCACGCCGACTACGTCCGCACGGCGCGCTCCAAGGGGCTACGGCCGTCCACCGTCATCGTCAAGCACGCCATGCGCAACTCGATGGCGTCGGTCATGACCGTCATCGGGCTCCAGTTCGGGGCCTTGCTCGGCGGATCGGTCGTCGTCGAGACCGTCTTCGGGCGGCAGGGCATCGGGTTCCTGACGGTGTCGGGCATCCAGCGCGCCGACTTCCCCCTCGTGCAGGTGACCGTGATGCTCGCGGCCCTCGCCTTCGTCGTCGTCAACCTGCTCGTCGACGTCACGTACTCGCTGCTCGACCCACGGATCCGGTACGGGTGAGGTGACCATGGACGC
>JAGXHO010000005.1 GCA_024636105.1 Trueperaceae bacterium
GAGCGAGTTCCTCGCCGATCGCTTCGGCCGGGATCGCATCTACATCGCGGGGCAGTCGTGGGGCACGATCCCCGCCACCCTCGCGGTGCTGCGCCGACCCGACCTGTACCACGCGCTCGTCACGACCGGGCAGATGGTCGACATTCGCGAGACCGATCGCCTCTTCTACGACGACACCTCGGCCTGGGCGCGGTCGCGCGGCGACATGGCGTTCGTCGACCAACTCGAGGCGATGGGGCCGCCGCCCTACGCCGAGCCCGTCGGCACGTACCCGACCATCGTGGGTGCCGAGCGCTCGCTCAACCCGTACCCGGAGTTCGACGGCCGCACCGAGATGACCGCCCCGATCGGGCAACCCGAGTTCAGCATGATGGAACGCATCGGCGCCGTGCGCGGGCTCGCCGACAGCTACGCCCGCCTGTACCCGCAGCTCCAGGAGCTCGACCTGCGCGAGCAGGTCCCGTCGCTCGACGTGCCCGTCTGGGTGGTCATGGGCAGACGCGAGGCGCGCGGCCGCGTGGAGCCGGCGCAGGCGTGGTTCGACGCCCTGCAGGCGCCCGAGAAGCACTGGGTCGTGTTCGAGGGATCGAGCCACCGCGCCAACTTCGAGCGGCCCGCGGCGTACGCCGACCTGCTCGACGAGGTCGTCGCGGCAACGGGTGGGGGTTAGCGAGCGGCGCCTGAGCTGGGGACGGAGAAGCTGACCATCGGTTGACTGCCGTCCTTGAGCGTGTGCAGGCGCTTGGCGGTGTTCATCTTGTGGACGCGCGCCAACGCCTCGAGGGCGTCGAGGTCGACGACCGGGTCGCTCAGCATGGCGATGATCTGGGCGTGCTCGGCGACCGAGGTCAGGGCGCGGTCGGGCATGAGGTAGAACGCCGACGCGCTCAGGCACGTGTCGAGCTGCGACCAGAGTTCCGTGATCGCCTTCGTCACCACGGCGTTGTCGACCACCGTGTAGATGAGGAAATGGAACGCGCGGTTCTCGCGGCTGAACGTTTCCCAGCCGTCGGCGCGGGCGGCCACCGTCATGGCGCGGTGGTGGCGCTCGAGGTCGGCCAGGATCTCGTCGGCGCGCTCGGCCGCGCTACGGGTGGCGTAGCCTTCGAGGACCGCCAACGCCTCCAAGGTCATCTCGATCCGCTCGCCGGTGATGTGCGTGACGACGGCCCCGACGTGCGGCGTGATGGTCACCAGGCCCTCCGCTTCCAGGCGGAGCAGGGCCTCGCGCACCGGGACGGCGCTCGTACCGATTTCGCCGGCGAAGCGGTTCACGATGATGCGCTGCCCCGGCAGGAGGAGGCCTCGGGCGATGTGCTCCTTGAGGACGTGGTACGCGTGATCCTGTTTCGTTTGCATGGCGGAGACCCTTCGTGGCCGAGGCGAATCTTGCGCCTTGCCCGTGGATAATATAATATACCGCCCACCCTTGAATGCCCGTTACGCCGCAGGGAGGAAGGAGGGAGCGAGCGCGACCACTTTCCCGCATCTTTGCTGGCCGCGACGAACCCGGCCCATGGCTTGCGGGCGTACGCATGATATTCCGAACCGCGACAATGTTGGTCCCGAACCTACCCGCGCCAATCGGGCGACGTCGCCCGAACCCTGGAGGTACCGAAATGCCCGAGTTGCGATCGCCCAAACGACGCTGGTTTGCCGCGCCCTGGATTGCCGTGTTGGCGCTGTCGCTGACCGCTGCAGCCTGGGCACAGAGTTCGGGCGGGTCCATCGTGTTCGCTGGGAACCAAGAGCCGGCCAGCATCGACCCGACCCTGATGAGCGGCAACGTGAACGAGCGCGAGGTTGCGGCTCAGCTTTTCGACACGCTCGTCTACATCGACCAGGAGCAGACCGTGCACCCGGGGCTCGCCACCAGCTGGAGCGCTTCGGACGACAAGACGGTCTGGACCTTCGACATCGCGTCGGGCGTCACGTTCCACAACGGCGACGTCTTGGACGCGGCCGCGGTCGCTGCCCAGTTCGAGTTCGTTCGCACGAACGAGGATCGCCTGGGCGGCACCTGGAGCCGCGTCAAGTCCGCCATCGAGAGCGTCGCCGTCGACGGTAGCCAGGTCGTGCTGACCCTGAACCGCGCGCTCCCCGACCTGCTCGTCGACCTCGCTGACCCCGGCTTCGGCATCAGCAACATCGCGTACATCGAGTCGGCCGGCACGGCCGCCGGCTTCGAACCGATCGGTTCGGGTCCGTTCATGTTCTCCGAGTGGGTCACCGGCAGCCACATCACCCTGGTCCGGAACCCCGACTACACCTGGGGCTCCGAGTCGATGTTCGGCACCGCCGGCCCGGCGTACCTCGACGAGATCACCTTCCGCTTCATCCCCGAAGCGCAGACCCGCCTGGCCACGCTCGAGACGGGCGAGACCGATTTCATCGACCTGGTCCCGTTCGCCGACGTGCAGCGCATGATCGACGACACCCGCTTCACGGTCACCCGCTTCCTCCTGCCGGGCATGCCTCAGATGAACTACATGAACACGCAGATGACGCCGACCGACGACCTGCGGGTGCGTCAGGCGATCAACTACGCTGTCGACAAGCAGACGATCGTCGACGTCGTCTACTTCGGCCTGGTCGAGCCGGCGTACGGCCCGCTCTCGGCGGCGTTCCCGGAGTACGACCCCAGCCTCGAAGCGATGTACCCGTTCGATCCCGAGCGGGCGGCCGAGCTGCTCGAGGAAGCCGGTTGGGTGCTCGAAGGGAACGCGTCCGTGCGCACGCGCAACGGCGAGACGCTGAGCGTCACGCTCGTCGAGAACCAGAGCTGGAACGACTGGGTGTACGTGATGCAGGCCTTCTTGCAGGACGTCGGCTTCGACGCCACCGTGTTGACCACGCAGGGGCCGTCGAACACCGCGGCGATCGCCTCCGGCGAGTACGCCCTGCCGGCAATGGGCGACGTGTTCGCGTCCGCCACGCAGATGACGCGCGACTGGCATAGCGACGGGTACGGCACCTTCCCGAGCGGCCACTTCTGGGACGAGCCCGAGCTCGACGCGATGCTGCGCGCCGCCGAGAGCGAGACCGACCTCGAGCGCCGCACGGAGATGTACGTCGAGATCCAGCGCTACATCATGGAGAACGCGCTGATGATCCCGGTCTTCGAGCTGTACTTCTACGCGGGCCACTCGAACGAACTGAACGGTTTCGTCGTCGACGGCACGGGTTACTACAAGTACTTCGCCGGCGCGTACCTGGAGTGAGGCGCGGCAATGACGCAGCGGGGGTGGCCTTCGTGGCCACCCCCACCGCGTTCTCCCCCTGGGCGACGGCGGGTGGACCATGACTTCCTATCTTCTCAAGCGCGTTCTGTTCACGCTGCCGGTGCTGTTCGGCATCACGGTCGTGGTCTTCTTCGTCGTCGCCCTGATCCCGGGCGACGCGGTCGCGGCAATGATGACGCAGGTCAAGCTCGAGCCGGCCCAGATGGAGAACCTCCGTCGCCAGCTCGGCCTCGACGACCCACTGCACGTTCAGCTCGGCCGCTACCTCGCCGGCCTCGTCCGCGGCGACCTCGGGAACTCGGTGTTCGGCTACCGCCCCGTATCCACGCTCATCGCCTCCAACATCGGCCCCACCGTGCAGCTCACGATCGCGGCGATGGTCGTGGCGATGGCCTTCGGGATCCCGCTGGGCATCCTCGCCGCCGTGCGGCACAACACCGTGTGGGACCTGTCCGGCATGGTCGTCGCGCTGGTCGGTATCTCGATCCCCGGCTTCTGGCTCGGGCTGCTCCTCATCCAGGTGTTCTCGGTCAACCTGGGCTGGCTGCCGATCACCGGCAGTGGGTGGGCGTGGCGTGCGCTCATCCTCCCGGCGTTCGCGTTAGGCGTGGCGGAGGCCGCGATCCTTGCGCGTCTGACGCGCGCGAGCGTCATCGAGACGCTGCAGGAGGACTACGTCCGGACCGCGCGGGCGAAGGGGATGAGCGGCACCCGGGTCGTGTATCGGCACGCGCTCAGGAGCGCCTTCATCCCGATCCTCACCATGCTCGGGATGCAGTTCGGCAGCCTCCTGGGCGGCGCGGTCGTCATCGAGAACGTCTTCGCCAGGCAGGGGCTCGGCACGCTGGTGACGCGCGCGGTGATCAACCGCGACGCCCCGGTCGTGCAGGGCGTGGTGTTGACCGCCGCCTGCCTCTACGTCTTGGTCAACCTGGCCGTCGACGTTCTGTACGTCTTCATCGACCCGCGGATCCGCTATGAGTGAGCTGCCGAACGCGACCCTGGCCGAGGCCGCGCCACCGATCCGCGAGCGGTCGCGGCGGCGCTGGCTCCGCCGACTGCTGCGCTCCACCCCGTTCGTCGCGGGCGCACTCATCGTGGTGACGATGGTCGTCGCCTCGATCGCGGCGCCGGTGCTCACGCCCTACAACCCGGTGCGCATGAGCGCCGCCGATCGCTTCCAGGGGCCGTCGCTCGAACACCCGTTCGGCACCGACCAACTCGGGCGGGACGTGCTCGCTCGCGTGCTGCACGGCGGGCGCATGTCGCTGCCGATGGGGATCGCGCCGATCGCGGTCGCCGCGGTGGTGGGCCTGATCCTCGGTCTCGTCGCGGGCTACGTCGGCGGCCGCCTCGACCTGATCATCATGCGCATCGCCGACGTCTGGATCGCCTTCCCGCCCATCTTGCTGGCGATGGCGATCGTCACGGTCCTCGGCACTGGCCTCGTCAACATCATGATCGCCCTTGGGATCGCGTGGGTGCCGTACTACGCGCGCATGGTGCGCGCCTCGGTGCTCGAGGCCAAGGAGCGGGTGTACGTCGACGCGGCCCACGCGCTCGGTAGCCGCGACCTCCGCATCGTCGTGCGCCACGTGCTCCCCAACGTGCTGACGCCGATCATGGTCATGTCGTCGATGGGCGTCGCGAACGCGATCCTCGCGGGCGCCGCGCTCAGCTTCCTCGGGCTCGGCGCTCAGGCGCCCGCGCCCGAATGGGGCACCAGCCTGGCGGACGCGCGCCAGTTCATGCGCCTCGCCTGGTGGATCGGGTTCTTCCCCGGGCTTGCCATCGCGCTGACCGTTCTCGGCGCCAACCTGATGGGCGACGGCATCCGCGACGCCCTCGACCCCAAACTGAAGATCTGACCCCGAGAGGAACGCCATGCCCAGCGAAGAGCGCACCACCGCCAGCCGTGAGTACCGCTACGAGCGGCTGACCTGGCCCGAGATCAACGAGGCGGTCGACCTCGAGAAGGTCGTGGTTCTGCCGCTCGGCTCCACCGAGCAGCACGGGTACCACCTCCCGCTCGACGTCGACACGAAGCTGGCGTCGTCGGTGGTGGAGGAGGCCGCTCGGCGCGCCCCCGAGTCGATGCTGGTCTTGCCGCCGGTCGCGTACGGCTACACCCACCACGTCATGGACTTCCCAGGCACGATCAACGTCGAACCGTCGCACCTGGTCGGGTTCCTGCTCGACATCACCCGCTCGGTAGCGCACCACGGCTTCAAGCGCATCATCATCGTGAACGGGCACGGCTCGAACCATCCGCTGATGGAGCAGGTCGGCCGCCAGACCAACCTGCAGACCGACGCGCTCTGCCTGACCCTCAGCTGGTGGAGCCTGGTGGCGAAGTATTGGAACGAAGAGGTGCGCACCTCCGTCAACCCGGGTGGCTCCGCCCACGCGGGGGAGCTGGAGACCTCGATGTACCTGCACGTCGATGGCGAGGCGGTGCGCCTCGACCGCGTCGAGGGCGACCTGCCCGACTACATGCGGCTGCCAGGCGGCGATCGCTGGCAATCCGTCGACCTGACCGGCGGCAGCGGGCCCGCCACGATCGTCGAGTGGACGTCGAGCTACACCGAGAGCGGCGCGTTCGGGCGCCCGCAGGAGGCCACCGCCGAGAAGGGGCGGCTCGCGTTCGAGCGGGCGGTATCGGAGTTCGTCGAGATGGTGGCGTGGTTCCGTGCCCGCCCCGCCCCGCCGCGTCGCGAGAAGCGCGTCGCCTCGGCGACCCGCGATCTCCCGTTCGGCTTCTAGGTCGTGCACGACGCAGCGAAGGGGACCCCATGAAGATCACCGACGTCCGCGCGATCCACCTCGCGCTCCCCGCCCGCATCGCCGCCGGCGAGGCCGAGAGCGAGCGCCACTCGTACCGCCACCTCATGGACGCAGATCGACGTCGACGTGCTGGAGCGCTATGCGGTGCGCGTGTGAGCCTCCGCCTGCCCGCCCCACCGTACGCACGAACGGAGCCGACGCCATGAAGCTCGTCAACCCCGCCGATTGCCCGCCGCAGAACCCCACCTACAGCCAGGCCGCGATCAGCGGCGGCACCGTCTACGTCGCCGGTCAGATCGGCATCGACCCCGCCACCGGTCGATTGGTGGCCGACGACGTCGGCGCCCAGACGGAGCGCATCTTCCAGAGCGCGGCCCAGGTCCTCGAGGCGGCCGGCTCCGACTTGCGGCGCGTCGTCAAGGTCACCGTGTTCTTGGTCGACCTGGCGGAGTGGGCGGCGATGAACGCGGTGTACGTCCGCCACTTCGGCGATCACGCGCCGCCCAAGAGCACCGTCGAGGTCACCGCCCTCGCGCTCGGCGCCCGCGTCGAGATCGAGTTCGTGGCCGAGGTCTAGGTGGCGGTCGAGGCGACCGGCCGCCCAGCGTCGGGACCGAAGCGGCGCCACGGCTGCCGCGTCGAGCACGTCATCGAGGACGGGCACGAGCTGGTGACCATCCAGAACCGAGGACTCCGGGTCACGGTGTGGCCCGGCCTGGGCGCCGACATCGCCGAGTTCCGCCACAAGGCGAGCGACACCGATGTGCTGTGGCAGAGCCCCTGGGCGCGGAGACCGGCGGGCGGAGCGCGACCGTGGGCGGCGTCCCCCGAGGACACCTTCCTCGACCGCTACCACGGCGGTTGGCAGGAGTTGCTTCCGCTGTGCGGTGGCGCGGCCGACCTGCACGGGGCGCGCGTCGGCGTCCACGGGGAGGCCTGCATGCTGCCGTGGCGGTGGTGGCTCGAGGTCGACCGACCCGACGAGGTCGCGGTGCGGTTCGAGGTCGATCTCGTCCGCACCCCGTTCCGGCTGAGCCGCCGGATGACGGTGCGCGACGATCGAGCGACGCTCCTGCTCGACGAACGGGTCACCAACCTCGGCGCCGTCGGCCTCGACTTCATGTGGGGCCACCACCCTGCGTTCGGGGCGCCGTTCCTGAAGGCAGGTTGCCGCATCACCACCGACGCGCGGACCGTGCGCACGAGCGGCCTCCACGACGATCCGGTGAGCCGGCTGCTGCCCGACCAGCGCTCCGATTGGCCGCACGCCCGGACGCGCGAGGGCGGCACCGTCGACCTGTCGCGGGTGCCCGAAGGCGACGTCGCCGTCCACGATTGGGCCTACCTGACCGACTTCGAGGAGGGGTGGTTCGCGATCCGCGAGCCCGACGAGGGCATCGGGTTCGCCTGCCGCTTCCCGGCGGCGACGTTCCCGTACGTCCTGTACTGGCAGAACTTCCGCGGGGCCCGCGCCGCCCCCTGGTTCGGGCGGGCCTACGTGGCCGCGCTCGAGCCGCAATCGACCTTTCCGGCCGACTTCGCGTCGGGGGCGCCGCTGCTCCATCTGGCACCGGGCGCCTCGCTCGACCTGAGCCTGACCGCGAGCGCCTTCCGTTCGGACCGCGACGTCACGTTCGTCGATGCGATGGGGGACGTGGTATGACGCAACGCTTCATCCAAGCTGTCTCTTATACACATCTCCGAGCCCACGA
>JAGXHO010000030.1 GCA_024636105.1 Trueperaceae bacterium
ATCCCGAACCGCTGGCCGCCGCGCTAGCCGCGATCGACTCAAGCCTTCCGCTGCAGGCCTCGCTGACCGCCGCCGCGGCCGCCGTCCTCCCGCGCATCGACGAGGTGCGCGCGCTCGCGTCGGCGCTCCACGGGCTGCCGCGCAGCCCGACGCCGGGCCGCCGCCGCGATCGCCAGCACCTCGACGCCTGGAGCGGCGCGATCCGCGTCGGCGTGGTCGCACTCCTGCTCCCGCACGAAGCCGCGCTGCGCTGGCCGCCCGAGCGCGTCGCCGACCTGTTCACCGCGCTCCTGTTCGCGAGCCGTCCGCCCTGGACCCCGTCCGCCTCCCCCTTCGACGGGCCGGAACTCGTCGAGGTCGTCTTGCACGGCGCGGTCACCGACCGCCCGATCGGAGCCCGTTGATGCTGCTGCGCCTGCTGCAACGCTTCACCCGTCCGTACCGGCGCACCATCGCGCTCATCGTCGCGCTGCAGTTCGTCGCCACGATCGCGAGCCTGCTGCTGCCCAGCATCAACGCCGACATCATCGACCTCGGCATCGTGCGCGGCGACACGGACTACATCTTGCGGCAAGGGGGCTGGATGCTGCTGATCTCGTTCGCGCAGGTCGCGGCCACGGTCGTCGCGGTGTTCTTCGGCGCCCGCACCGCGATGGCGTTCGGGCGCGACGTGCGCTCGGCGGTCTTCCACCAGGTCGCGGACTTCTCGAGCCGCGAGGTCGCCAGCTTCGGCGCCCCTTCGCTGATCACCCGCAACACGAACGACGTCCTGCAGGTGCAGACGCTCGTGTTCATGACCTTCGCGTTGCTGGTGACCACGCCGATCATGATGGTCGGCGGCGTGATCATGGCGCTGCGCGAGGACGTCGGGCTGTCGTGGCTGGTCGCGGTCGCGGTCCCGGTGCTGGCCGCCGCGGTCGGCTTCATCGTCGTCCGCATGGTGCCCGGCTTCCAGAAGATGCAGCGCCGCATCGACCGCATCAACCAGGTGATGCGCGAGCAGCTCGCCGGCGTGCGCGTGGTCCGGGCGTTCGTGCGCGAACCGCAGGAGACGGTGCGCTTCGAGCGCGCGAACGCCGAGCTGACCGACGTCTCGCTGTTCGTGGGGCGCTGGATGGCGGCGCTCTTCCCCGTCGTCCTGCTGGTCCTGAACCTCTCGACCGTGGCCGTGCTGTGGTTCGGCGGCCGTCGCATCGACGCCGGGCTGATGGAGATCGGCGCGCTCACGGCGTACATCGCGTACCTGCTGCAGATCCTGATGGCGCTGCTGATGTCGACGATGCTCGTGATGATGCTCCCGCGCGCGAGCGTCTCGGCGCAGCGCATCGGCGAAGTGCTCGACACCCCGTCGACCGTGGTCCCCCCCACCGCCGGCGTTACGAGCCCGACGCGCCGGGGGCTGCTCGAGTTCGACCACGCCACGTTCGCGTACCCGGGCGCCAGCCACCCAGTGGTCGCCGACGTCACCTTCGAGGTCCGTCCCGGCGAGACGGTCGCGGTGATCGGCTCCACCGGGGCCGGCAAAACCACCCTGATGAACTTGGTCCCGCGCCTGTTCGACGCCACGGACGGCGCCGTCCGCGTCGGCGGCGTCGACGTGCGCGACTACGACCCCGACGCGCTGTGGGCGCAGATCGGCATGGTCACGCAACAGGCCTACCTGTTCACCGGCACGATCGCGAGCAACCTCCGCTTCGGCAAACCGGACGCGAGCGAGGACGAGCTGTGGTGGGCGCTCGAGGTCGCGCAGGCGCGCGACTTCGTCGAGGCGTTGCCCGATGGCCTCGAGTCCGAGGTCGCCCAGGGCGGCGGCAACTTCTCGGGAGGCCAGAAACAACGGCTCACCATCGCGCGCGCGGTCATCCGCAAGCCCGATCTCTACCTGTTCGACGATTCGTTCTCGGCGCTCGACGTCGCTACCGACGCCCGCCTGCGACGGGCGTTGGCGCCCGTGACCGCCTCGGCGGCGGTGCTGGTGATCGCGCAGCGGGTGGCCACCGTGATGCAGGCCGACCGCATCGTCGTGCTCGAGGACGGCCGCGTGGTCGGCCTCGGCACCCACGATGCGCTGCTGCGCTCGTCGACGACGTACCAGGAGATCGTCGCCTCGCAGAGCCGGGTGGCCGCGTGAGCCGCGCGCCCAAGACCCTCGCGACGACCGAGCGCGTCCGCGGCGGCGGCATGGGCCACGGCCCCATGGGGGCCATGGTCGGGCAGAAGGCGATGGCGTTCGGTCCTTCGCTCCGCCGGCTGGCCGGCTACCTGGCCCCGCAGCGCGTGCTCGTCGGCTTCGTCGTCGTGGCCGGGGTCGCGTCCGTGGCGCTGTCCTCGGTCGGCCCCCGAGTGCTCGGCCGGGCGACCGACCTGATCTTCAGCGGCCTGATCGGCACCATGTTCCCCGCCGGCATCACCAAGGAGCAGGCGATCGAGGGGGCGCGCGCCGCCGGGCAGGGCCAGATGGCCGACCTGCTTCGCGGAATGGACCTGATCCCCGGGCAGGGCGTCGACTTCGCCGCGGTCGGACTGGTGCTCGGCATCGTGGTCGGCATCTACCTGGCGTCCTCGCTGCTCCAGTTCCTGCAGGGGTACCTGCTCACCGGCGTGGTCCAGCGCACCGTCTACCACCTGCGCGAACGCGTCGAGACCAAGCTCCACCGCCTACCGCTGCGCTACTTCGACCACCAGCCGCGCGGCGAGCTCCTCAGCCGCGTCACCAACGACATCGACAACGTCGCCCAGAGCCTGCAGCAGACGCTCAGCCAGGTGCTCACCTCGCTCCTGACGGTCGTGTTCGTGCTCATCATGATGTTCAGCATCTCGCCGGTGCTGACGCTCGTGGCGCTGACGAGCATCCCCGTCACCATGGCGCTCGCGATGCTGGTCATGAAGCGTTCGGGCAAGCAGTTCATCGAGCAGTGGCGGCGCACGGGCACCCTCAACGCCCACGTCGAGGAGTCGTTCACGGGGCACGCGCTCGCCAAGGTCTTCGGGCGCCAGCGCGAGCTGCAGGGGACGTTCGAGGTCGAGAACGCCGGGCTCTACGAGGCGGCCTTCCGCGCCCAGTTCCTGTCGGGCTTGATCATGCCGATCTCGATGTTCATCGGCAACCTCAGCTACGCGGTCGTGGCGGTGGTCGGCGGGTTGCGGGTCGCCAGCGGCCGCATCACCCTGGGCGACGTCCAGGCGTTCATCCAGTACTCGCGCCAGTTCACCCAACCGGTCACGCAGATCGCGTCGATGGTCAACCTGCTGCAGTCCGGCGTCGCCTCGGCCGAGCGGGTGTTCGAGCTGCTCGACGCCGACGAGGAGTCCGTCGAGACCGTCACCGACGTGGTGCGCCCGGCAACCGACGCCCGCGGCCGCGTGACCTTCGAGCACGTCGCCTTCCGCTACGAGGACGACCAGCCGCTCATCGACGACCTCTCGCTCGTCGCCGAGCCGGGCCAGACGGTCGCGATCGTCGGGCCCACCGGCGCCGGCAAGACGACGCTCGTCAACCTGCTGATGCGCTTCTACGAGCTCGACGGCGGCCGCATCACGCTCGACGGCGTCGACGTGACCGCGATGTCGCGCGGCGCGCTGCGCTCGCAGATCGGCATGGTGCTCCAGGACACGTGGCTGTTCAAGGGCACGATCCGCGACAACATCGCCTACGGTCGCCCGGACGCCAGCGACGAGGAGATCCAGGCCGCCGCGCGCGCGACCTTCGTCGACCGCTTCGTCCACAGCCTCCCCGACGGCTACGACACCGTGATCGACGACGAGGGCAGCAACGTCAGCGCCGGCGAAAAGCAGCTGATCACGATCGCGCGCGCGTTCCTCGCCGACCCTGCGCTGCTGATCCTCGACGAGGCCACCAGCTCGGTCGACTCGCGCACCGAACTGCTGCTGCAGCACGCGATGGCCGCGCTGCGCGGCGACCGCACCAGCTTCGTCATCGCCCACCGGCTCTCGACGATCGTCGACGCCGACCTCATCCTGGTCATGGAACACGGGCGCATCGTCGAGCGCGGCACGCACGCTGAGCTGCTCGCCGCGGGCGGCGCGTACGCCGAGCTCTACCGGACGCAGTTCGTGGGCGAGGCGGTGACCGCCGCGGCGTAGCCGCCGCCACGCCCCGCTATCCTCCACGGAACCCAACCGTGGAGGTGGCGCGATGACCGAGACCGACGTCGTGGTGGTGGGCGCGGGGGCCGCGGGCCTCGGCGCCGCGAAGGCGCTGATGGCCGAGGGCGTGGGGTGCGTGGTCGTCGAGGCGCTGGGGCGCATCGGCGGCCGGGCGCACACGGAGACCCGCGAGTTCGGGGTGCCGTTCGACGTCGGCTGCGCCTGGCTGCACGCCGCCGACCGCAACCCGTTCTTCGCCGACGCCCAGGCAGCCGGCTGGACCCTGCAACACCACGACATGTCGCTCGACCACCTCTACTTCGGCGACCGCCGCGCCACCCGCGACGAGGTCGCCGGCCTCGTCGACGCCGAGGCGCGCCTGCAGGCGGCCATCGAGGCGCACGACGGGCCGGACGACCGGCTCGCGTCGCTTGCGAGCGCCTGCCACGTCGAGGACGCGATCGCCACATACAACGGACCGATGGACTTCGGCAAGGACGACGACGAGATCTCGGTCGCCGACTTTCGCGCGGCCGAAGACCTCGACCCCAACTACTTCACCCGCGAGGGCTTCGGCGCGCTCGTCGCCCACTGGGGCCGCGAGGTACCGGTCACCCTCGCCTGCCCCGTCCGGCGGATCCGCTGGGACGGCCCCGGCGTCGACGTCGAGACCGACCGCGGCACGCTCCGCGCCAAGGCGGCGATCGTGACGGTCTCGACGGGCGTGCTCGCCTTCGACGGCGTGCGCTTCGGTCCGGAGTTGCCCGAGGCGCATCAGAAGGCGATCTTCGACCTGCCCATGGGCTTGTTGACCAAGGTTCCGATCCGCGTCGCCGGCACGCAGCTCGGCCTCGCGCCGTTCACGGACGTCCTCGTCGTCGGCCACGCGCGCCACGACCTCTACCTACTGTGCTTCCCCTTCGACCTCGACCTGGTCGTCGGGTTCGTCGGCGGCGACTTCGCGTGGGAGATGGAGGCGGCCGGACCGGCCGCGGCGGTCGACTTCGTGGGCGGGAGGATCGAGGCGCTCTTCGGGAGCGACGTCCGCAAGCACCTTGGGCACGGCACGATGACGAACTGGTCGGCCGAGCCGTTCGTCCGTGGCGCCTACGCGGTCGCGGCGCCAGGTGCGGCCGACGCCCGTCGGCGGCTCGCGGAGCCGGTGGCCGAGCGCCTCTGGTTCGCGGGCGAAGCGCTCGCGGGCGGGCTCATGCAAACGGCCGGTGGGGCACGGCTGTCGGGCGAGGTGGTCGCCCGCGACGTGGCGCGGCGGCTGCGGGAGCGGGCACGAGGCCGGTCCGGCAGCGCGTGACGCGCGCCGGTAGCGGTTGCGGCCGCCAACCACCGATTGATGACGGGCGCAGAGTCACACGACGCCCGTGTACACGAGCGTCGTGTCATGATGGCGACGGGAGGTACGCCCATGCGCAACGTGACGTTCAGCGCCGACGAGCGCCTCATCGCTGCGGCGCGGGAACGCGCACAGCGCGAGCGAACCACGCTCAACGAGCAATTCCGCCTGTGGCTCGAGGGGTACGCAGCCCGTGAGGAGCGAGCGCGCACGGCCATGCAGGTCGTCGCTGACCTCCGTCGCACGGTCCGTACGGGCGGTCGACGCTTCACGCGCGAAGAGTTGAACGAGCGCTGATCCCATGAGCACCGACTTCCTCGACACGAACGTCTTCATCTACCTGTTCGACGAGGCCGACGACCGCAAACGCGCCACGGCGGAGCGCCTGGTCGAGGACGCGGTGGCCAACGGCAGCGGCGTGGTGAGCTACCAGGTGGTTCAGGAGGCGCTGAACGTCCTGACGCGCAAGATGGGCGCTTCGCCGTCCGACGCCCGTCGCTTCCTGGATGCGGTGTTGGCACCCCTCTGGAGCGTCGGGCCGAGCCCGGAACTCTACGTGCGCGCGCTCGAGGTCGGCGATCGCTACGGCTTCTCCTTCTACGACGCGCTCGTCGTGGCCGCAGCGCTGGACGCCGGCTGCACCCGCTTGCTCAGCGAAGGCCTCCAGCACGGGCAGCGCATCGGTGGCATGACCGTCGTGGACCCGTTCCGCGCGCCATCATCCTGAACGCGACGGCGGCCTCCGTTGCCGCAACGGCGTCAAGCCGCCGTCGGGTCGTAGCTCTGCCCGATGAAGTAGGCCATGAGCGCGAACGCGAGCACCGCCCCGGTCACCAGCGTCGCCGACCACCGGCGCGCGCGGAACGTGGCGGGGAGCCAGTAGTAGAGCAGGTAGAAGAGCAGCGGCCCGAGGCCGCCCACGTAGTGGATGTAGAGCTGCAGCGGCCCGAGTCCCTGGTCGAGAAGCTTGATGCCGATCAGCGCCTGCACGGCCAGCATCAACTGCGCGAGGATGAAGAGCCCGTGGGCCCAGCGCGCTGGCTGCCGGTTCCGGACGCCGTGGTAGGCGGCGGCGGCGAGCGCGGCTAGGCCGGCGATCACGACGGTCGTGCCGACGAAGAAGTGGACGGACGTAGGAACCCAGATGGCGTCGATCACGCGTGCGAGCGTACGCCGCCGACGACGCTCGGCTCAGCCCGCCCCAGCGCGCCGCAACGGCCGTAGCGGGTCCGGGCCCTCGACGCGGGCGGCGAGCACCTTGTCGACCCGGCGTCCGTCCATGTCGAGCACCTCGAACCGCCAGGCGCCCTCGACCACCGCGTCGCCCACGGCAGGCAGCCGGCGCAGGCGGGTGGCGACGAACCCGCCCAGCGTTCGGTAGCCGGTGTCCCTGGGCACGGTGAAGGGGAGCGCCCCCCCGCCGTACGCCAGCTCGAGCACCGCGCGAACGGCCCCCTCGAGGTCGTCGAGGCCGGAGGTGCCGTCGAGGAGCAGCGAGCCATCGGCGCGCTCGACGCACGGCCGCTCGGGCGCGCGACCGCGCGCCGGCAAGTCGCCGACGAGCGCCTCGAGCACGTCGGTGACCGTCACGAGTCCTTCGATACCGCCGTACTCGTCGACCACCAACGCCGCGTCGTCGCCCGTCTCGCGGAACCGCTCGAGCAGAGCCAGCGAGGGCGTGGCCTCGGGAACGTAGAGCGCGGGATGGACCGCGCCGTCCGGGACGCCTTCGTCGCCGGCGAGCGCCCCGAGCAAGAGGTCCTTCGTGCGCGCGATGCCCACCACGTCCTCCACCGATCCGCGCGCGACGACGTAGCGGCTGAACCCGGTGGTGGCGATGGTGTCGCGAATCGCTTCGGCGCTGGCGTCGACGTCGATCCACACGAGGTCCGGGCGCGGCGTCATCAGGTCAGCCACGCGACTGTCGCCGAACAGGAACAGGTTCTCGACGATGTCGCTCTCGCCGGGCTCGAACACGCCCGCCGCGGCCCCCTCGATCACGAGCGCTTGGACCTCCTCGTCGCTGGTCGGCGGTTCGGCAGTGCGACCCACGCGGAGAAGGCGCAACAACCCGTCGGTCGACGCGCTCAGCAGCGCGACCAGCGGCGTCGCGATCGTCGCCACCACGGTCATCGGCCCGGCGAGCGCCCGCGCGATCCGCTCCGGGGCGCCGAGCGCGATGCGCTTGGGCACCAGCTCTCCGACCACGAGCGAGAGGTACGTGATGGAGGCCACGACGATCGTCAGCGCGATGCCGCCGCTCCACCTACCGATCACCGGGACGCCCGCGAGGCGCTCCGCGAGCGGTTCGGCGATGGTGGCGCCGCCGTACGCGCCGGCGAACACGCCCACCAGGGTGATCCCCACCTGCACGGTCGCCAAGAAGCGATTGGGATCGCGCGTGAGCGCGAGCGCCGCCGCCGCGCGGGCGTCGCCGGCTTCGGCGAGCATTCGCAAGCGCGACGTACGCGAAGACACCACCGCGATCTCGGCCATCGCGAACACGCCGTTCGCCAAGATCAGAACGACGACCAACACGATCTCGAACATCTCTGCGACCTCCATCGGCGCCGTCCGCGAGGCGTCGGACTCCACGATGCCACGGCCCCTGGACGGAACCGCACGGGCGACGCCTCAGGCCGCCCGCGCCCCCGACAACAGCGCCGCGCACGACGCCACCAACGCCGGCCACGCGTCGCCGACGAACGCGTGCTCGCGCTCGTCCGCCGCCAGGAAGCCGAGGTTGTCGACCAACGCGAGCACGTGCATGGCGCCGAGGGCGGCCTCGGCTTCGGCCGCCACGGGGCGGCGCGTGCGATAGCCACGCCAGAGCGCCCAAGCGGTCGCGTCCTGGTGCTCCAGCAGCGCGAACGCGAGGTCGAGCAGCACCGGCGCCAGCCCGACCTGGCCGACGTCGATCAGGGCCAGGGCGACGGCGTCGCCGGCTCTCGCGGTCTCGAGGACGTTGTGGGCGTGCACGTCGCCATGCACCATCACGACCGGACCGCCCGGTCCGCCACGCCAGGCGCGCTCGAGCGCCACGCGCGCGGCGGTGAGGCCGGCGCGGACGACGGTGGCCTCGTGCCCCGGGACGTCGGGCAACACCCGCTCGATCGCCAGCCGGTTCCACGCCCCCTCGGCCCAAGCGCCGTCGTAGCGCCGCGCGCCAACCGGCCAGGGAATGGCCGACGCGGCGGCGTGCGCGTCGCCCAGCAGGACCCCGAGGGCTTCGGACGTCGCCTCGTCCCAACCGGCCTCGGCGATCGGCGCCCCCTTCGCCCACGAAGTCACGAGCGCCGCGCTCGTGCCCATGCGCACGAGCCGCGGTGGGGCACCTTCCGGCGCCCACGGCCGTGGGATGGCCACGCCGCGGCCTGCGAGCGCTGCCGCCCACGCAAGCGTCGCCTCCAACGCCGGCACCTCGGGGG
>JAGXHO010000031.1 GCA_024636105.1 Trueperaceae bacterium
CACTACGGGGGCGCCATCGGGGCGGCGTTCGCGAGCGCCGTGCGGCGGGCGCGGGTCCGTGCGCTGTTCGTACCCTCGGTCTTCTCGGCGTTCCTCTTCGGGATCGGCCTGGTGCTCTGGTACGGCGGCCGCTTGGCGCTGTCGGGCGAGCTCCCCCCGGGCGACCTGATCACGTTCCTGCTGCTCACGGTCACGGTCGCCGGCTCGATCGGCGCCTTCACGGGCTTCTACGCTCAGCTCCAGGAGGCGGCCGGCGCGTCGCGCCGCGTGTTCGAGATGCTCGACACCACGAGCGACGTGGTCGCCCCCGAGCGGCCCGTCGAACTCGGGACCGTGCGCGGCGAGGTCGCCTTCGAAGGCGTGCGCTTCCGGTACGGCGACCGAGGCGAGGCCTGGGTGCTCGACGGCATCGACCTGGTCGCGCGCCCGGGCGAAGTCGTCGCGCTCGTCGGTCCCTCGGGCGCGGGCAAGAGCACGCTGGTCACGCTCCTCCCGCGCTTCTTCGATCCGATCGAGGGCCGCATCACGCTCGACGGCGTCGACCTCCGCGACCTAGAACTGCACGTGCTGCGCGGGCACGTCGGGGTCGTGCCGCAGGAGACCCTGCTCTTCTCGGGCACGATCGCCGAAAACGTCCGTTACGGCCGCCCCGACGCGAGCGACGACGAGGTGGTCGCCGCGACGGTCGCTGCCAACGCCGACGGCTTCGTGCGCGAGTTCCCGGAGGGGTACGCCACGCTCGTGGGCGAGCGCGGCGTCAAGCTCTCCGGAGGTCAACGGCAGCGCATCGCGATCGCGCGCGCGCTGCTGAAGGACCCGCGCATCCTGGTCCTGGACGAGGCGACGTCCTCGCTCGACAGCGAGTCCGAAGCCCTCGTGCAGGCGGCCCTGGACCTCTTGATGGAAGGGCGCACGACGTTCGTGATCGCCCACCGGCTCTCGACGATCGTCGACGCCGACCGCATCGTGGTGGTGGACGCCGGCCGGGTGGTGCAGACCGGCCGCCACGCCGACCTGCTCGCCGCGGGTGGGCTGTACCGCGCGCTCTACGAGACGCAGTTCCGCGAGGCCAACCCTTAGGCGAGCGCTGCGTCCAGGTCGATCGGCACGCTCGCGAGCGCCTTCGAAACCGGGCACCCGGCCTTCGCTTTGGCGGCGTGTTCGGCGAACGCGTCGGCATCGATGCCGGGCACGACCGCCCGACACACGAGCTCGATCTTGGTGATCGCCGCCCCTTGATCGTCCTTGCCGAGGTGCACGCGCGCCTCGGTGCGGACCTCGGTGGGCGGGAACCCGGCCCTCGCAAGTGCGTTCGCGAGCGCCATCGAGAAGCAGCCTGCATGGGCGGCCGCGATCAGCTCCTCGGGGTTGGTGCCGGTCGCCTCCTCGAAGCGCGACGGGAACGAGTAGGGTCCAGCGAACGCGCCCGATCCCAGCGCGACCGTCCCGGTCCCATCCTTGAGTGCTCCGACGTACACGGCGTTTGCGGTGCGTACGGCCATGATGGCTCCTCTCGCCGCCCGTGGTGCATTGCGGCATGGTGGCGTCCTGGCATGCTACGACGGGCGATGGTCAGGCGACCGCCGGCGCAGGCTACGGCGCCGAACGCGGGGCGCGGGCTAGGATACGGAGATGCCCCTCCGAGTCCAGGCCCCCTTCGAACCCAAAGGCGATCAGCCCGAGGCGATCCGCCAGCTCGTGGGCGGTCTGGGCGACGGCCTGCGCTTCCAGACGCTCCTGGGCGCCACCGGGACGGGCAAGACCTTCACCATGGCCAAGGTGATCGAGGCCACCCAGCGCCCCGCGCTCGTGCTCGCCCCGAACAAGATCCTCACCGCCCAGCTCGCGGCCGAGTTCCGCGACGTCTTCCCCGACGCGGCGGTCGAGATGTTCATCAGCTACTACGACTACTACCAACCCGAGGCGTACGTGCCGGCGCGCGACCTCTTCATCGAGAAGGACGCGAACATCAACCAGGAGCTCGAGCGCCTGCGCCACTCGACCACCCGCAGCCTGCTGACGCGCCGCGACGTCATCGTCGTGGCGTCGGTCTCGGCGATCTACGGCCTGGGCGCACCGGAGTCCTACGCCGAGCTGAACCTGATCTTGGCCCCCGGCGTGCGCATCGGACGCGACGCCGTGCTCGAGCGCCTCGTGCAGCAGCAGTACGAGCGCAACGACGTCGAATTGGCGCCGGGCCGCTTTCGGGCCAAGGGGGACGTGGTCGAGGTGTGGCCGGCGTACGACGAGCAGCCCGTGCGCATCTCGCTCTGGGGCGATGAGGTCGAGGCGCTCGCCGTCGTCGACCCGGTGACCGGCGACGCCGTCAGGGCCCTCACCGGCTTGACGGTCTTCCCCGCGAAGCACTACGTCACCCCGTTCGAGACGCTGCGCCCCGCCGTGGAGCAGATCGAGCGCGACCTCGAGACGCGGCTCGCCTACTTCGAGGGGGCGGGGAAGCTCCTCGAGAAGCAGCGACTGCGCGAACGCACGATGTACGACCTGGAGATGCTGCGCACGCTCGGGTACTGCTCGGGCATCGAGAACTACTCGCGCTACCTCGACGGGCGGAAGCCGGGCGAGCCGCCCTACACGCTGCTCGACTACCTGCCCGACGACGCCCTGGTCTTCCTCGACGAGTCGCACGTGATGGTGCCGCAGATCCGCGGCATGTTCAATGGCGACCAGGCGCGCAAGCGCACGCTGGTCGACTACGGCTTCCGGCTGCCGGCGGCGCTGGACAACCGACCCCTCAAGGACGACGAGTTCTTCGAGCGCGTCGGCCAGGTGGTGTTCGTGTCGGCGACGCCGGCGGACGAGGAGCTGCGGCGAAGCGACCAGGTGGTCGAGCAGGTGATCCGCCCCACCGGCCTCGTCGACCCGCACATCACGGTCAAGCCGTCGCGTGGGCAGATCGACGACCTGATCTTCGCGGCGCGGGCGCGGGCGAAGGCGAAGGAGCGCGTGCTCGTCACGACCCTCACCAAGAAGATGGCCGAGGACCTGACCGAGTACCTCGCCGAGCAGGGGGTGCGGGTGCGCTACCTCCACAGCGACATCGACGCAGTCGAGCGCCAGGTGATCCTCCGCGACCTGCGCTTGGGGCACTTCGACGTCCTGGTCGGGATCAACCTGTTGCGCGAAGGGCTCGACCTGCCCGAGGTCTCGCTGGTCGCGATCCTCGACGCCGACAAGACCGGCTTCCTGCGCAGCGAGCGCAGCCTGATCCAGACGATCGGCCGAGCGGCGCGCAACGTCAACGGCGAGGTGTTCCTGTACGCGGACGACGTGAGCGCGGCGATGCGCGCGGCGATCGACGAGACCGAGCGGCGCCGCACCAAGCAGCTCGCCTACAACGAGGAGCACGGGATCACCCCGGAGACCGTCCGCAAACGGATCCAGGAGGTCATCCGCGGCGAGGACGCGGGCGCCGAGCCGGCCGCCCCCATCGCTCCGTGGGAGCGCGAACTGCTCGAGGACGAAGTGCGCCAGGAGCTGGCGCTCCTCGAGAACCAGATGTGGGAGGCGTCGGAGTCGCTCGATTTCGAGAAGGCGGCGGCGGTCCGCGACCGGATCCGCGAGCTCGAGGCGAAGCTGGAGGGCCGGGCGATCGCCCTGCCGAAGCTGCCCGCCAAGGGCGCCGCGCGCCGCGGCCTCCGGGCGTGAGGCCGCACGCACCCGCCCTCGTGCGGGTCGTCGTCGCCTTCGCCACCTCCTAGCGCTGGTCGCCGCCGACCTCCGGCGGAACCGCGACCGCGTTCCGGCAGCTCCGCGACGGACGCCGCACAGCACGGCAGCCGAGTCGGTGACCCCCGTGGTAGCGTGCTCGTCGGGAGGCCAAGCGTGACCTTCGAAGTCGGTGATCGCGTCGTGTACCCTTCGCAGGGTGCCGGCGTCGTGGAGGAACGAACCACCCGCGAGGTGCTCGGCGAACGCCACGAGTACCTCAAGGTCGTCTTCGTCAAGGGTGACCTGGAGGTGCTCGTGCCGCTGCGCATGGGCGAAGAGGTCGGCCTGCGCCACACCATCGGCGCCGACGAGGTGGAGCGCCTGTTCGACGCGCTGGCCAAGGCCGACCTGAACCTGCCGCTGCAATGGCCCCCACGCTATCGAGCGGAGCAGGAGATCCTCGCCCGCGGCGGCGCCTACGAGCTCGCTCGCCTGATCGGCGTGCTCGCGCGGCGCGAGCTCGAGAAGGGGCTCGCCGCGACCGAGCGTGAGGTCCTCGACACCGCCAAGTCGATGATCGCCTCGGAGCTCGCCGTGGTCGAAGAGCTCGATCTCGCCGCCGCCGCGCGCCGACTCGATGACGTCATCGCCGAACGCGTCGCCGGCGCCTGACGCCGGAACCGCTCGCGACGACCCCGGCCCGTTGACCGCCCTCGGGGTGGTGCGCGGGCTCCTGGCGCGCCACGGTATCGGCGCCGACCCGCACTTCGGTCAGAACTTCCTCGTCGACGACGCCGCCCTGCGCGCCATCGTCGCGGCGGCCGAGGTCGGACCCGACGACGAGGTCTGGGAGGTCGGCCCGGGCTTGGGGACCCTCACCCGCGAGCTCGCCCGCCGGGCGAGGCGGGTGGTCGCCGTGGAGCTCGACCGCCGCATGCTCCCCGTCCTCGCCGAGACGCTCGCCCCGTGGCCGCACGCCGAGGTGCGCCACGCCGACGCCTTGCACGTGGACTTCGCAGCCGCTGCACCGGGGGCCCTGTTCGTCGCCAACCTCCCCTACAACGTCGGGACCGCGGTCCTGAGCCGCGTCCTGACCGCCGGACGCTTCCGCCACGCCGTGGTGTTGGTCCAGCGCGAGGTCGGCGACCGGTTGGTGGCCGCGGCCGGGACCCCTGCGTATGGCAGCCTGAGCCTGTGGGTGGCGCACCATGGGCGTGCGCGCGTCGTCCGGCTCGTCCCTCCGGGCGCCTTCCATCCACCGCCGAAGGTCACGTCGGCCGTGGTGCGCATCGACCTCGATCGCGACGCGCTCCCAGACGATCGCACCTTCGCGCTCGTGCGCGACGCCTTCCGGCATCGCCGCAAGACACTGGTCGCGAACCTGCGCGCGGTCGGGCAACCGGCCGAGCACGTCCGCGCGGTGCTCGAGGCGCAGGGCCTCGACCCCCGGGTCCGCGCCGAGGCGCTCGACCTCGCGACGTTCCGCCGGTTGGCCGCGGCCCTCGCGCCGCCGAGCACCGCCGGCTGATCGCGGCGTACCGCGGAGGGGGAGCCGGCGCCGGGAACGCGCGCTATACTGCCCCGGCGAAGCGCGCACACGAGCGGAACGTCCCCGAGGTCGACGCCTCGGGAGGGGATGGGTGCATGGCTGAGATCTTGGTGGTCGGCGACGCGACGGTCGACCAGATGTACTTCGTAGAGGTTCTGCCCGAGCTCGGTGGCGAGGTCACCGCGCTGCGGGCCGTGATGGAGCCCGGTGGGGCCGGAGGCACCATCGCGACCGCCCTGGCTCGCCTCGGGCACGACGTCGCGATCGCGACGCGCGTGGGCACCGGCCCCTTCTCCGACCTCGCGCTCAAGCACCTGCGCGCGGCCGGGGTCGACCTCACGCTGGTCCAGTCCGACCCCCACTTGCAGACGAGCAGCGTCACGATCCTGATCACTCCGGACGGCCAGCGCACGATGATCGGGGCGAGCGGCGCCTCACGCTACCTCGACGTCGAGCACCTCGAGCAGAGCCACGTCGTGGACCGCGACGCCCTGGTCGTCAGCGCGTACAGCCTGATGGGTGGACCGCAGCGCGCGTACGCGCTGGAGGCCCTCGCGATCGCGAAGGACGCCGGCGTCCGCACCTTCGTCGACATGGGCACCGGAGCCGTCAACGCCCTCCAGGACCGGCTGATGCCGCTGCTCGAGGGCGTCGAGGTGGTCCTGATGAACGAGAAGGAACTGTTCGCCCTCACGGGGCGCGCGTCGATCTCCGACGCGGTGGCCGGGCTCCAAGAGCGCGGCACGGAGCGGGTCGTCGTCAAGGTCGGCGAGATGGGGTCGATCGTGGTGACCCCGGAGCGCTCCGAGCTCGTGGAGGCGCTCGAGATCGACGACGTCGTCGACACGACCGGTGCGGGCGACGTGTACACGGCGGCCTTCGTGGGCGCCCTGCTCGACGGCCACGACCTGCTCGGCGCGGCTTGGATCGGCAACGTCGCCGGCGCGCTGACGACCACCGAGATCGGTGCGCAGCGCCGCGTCGTCGACCGCGATGCGCTCGCCGCGCACGAACACGCCGCACCGGTGCCCAACGAGCGGCGCGCGCCGATCCGGCGGTGATGCGCCGGTTCGCCACCACGCTTCTCGCGATCGCGCTCAGTACCGCGGCCCTCGGCCAACCGGCACCGCAACTCATTGGCGACGATCCCCGCTTCGACGCCGCTTGGCGGCTCGTCGCCGAGCGCTACTGGGACCTGACGCAAACCGCCGTCGACTGGGACGAGGCTCGCGTCCGCTTCGGGGCGCGGCCGAACGACGCCGACGACGCGGTCGATCGTGGGCTCGAGGAGCTGTACGAGGCGCTCGGCGACGACCACAGCCGCTTCGTGCCGGCTTCGCGCGTCGCCGAACTGCGCGCCGAACTCGGCGACCTCCCCTGCGTCGGCGTGTTCGGCGCGGCGCCCTGGGACGCCGTGCACGCCCAGGCGGGCGGGGCGCCCCTCGAGGGCGCGGACGCCCCCGAGTCGCTCCGATCGAGCGGTCCGATCGCCTACGGCCAGTATCCCGACGGCGTCGGCTACGTGCGCGTGGCCGACCTCGTGCGCGCCGGCACCGCCGAAGGGCTGCGGCGCGCGGTCGAGGACCTCGCGGCCGCGGGGGCCACGGGCCTGATCCTCGACCTGCGCGGCAACCCCGGTGGACGGCTGGTGACGATGATGCAGGCCGCGGGCGTCTTCACGCGCGGCTTCTTGTGGCGGGCGCTGACGCGCTGGTCGCTCCCGCTCCCCTACCCCGCGCTCGGGACGCCGGCCACCGATCTGCCGCTCGTGGTGCTGATCGACGGCGACGTCCATTCCGCCGCGGAGGGCCTCGCCGGCGCGCTCCAAGCGAACGGCCGAGCGCGGGTCGTCGGCGCCACGAGCGCCGGCAACGTCGAAGCCGTCCTCCCCTTCTGCCTTCGCGACGGGTCCCAGGCGTGGCTCGCCACCGGGGTGCTCGCGCCCCTGAGCGGCGCGACGTGGGAGGGGCGCGGGGTCGAGCCGGACGTGGCGGTCGACACGGGCACCGCCGTCGAGACGGCGCGCGCGCTGCTGCGGACCGACGCTACGCGCCCATGAACCTGGGACCGGCGCCCCTGCAGGTCGCGCAGGGGGTCTGGGGGGTGGCGCTCGCGACCCGGACCCTGCCCCCCTGGCCCGCGACGAACGCTTACCTCGTCGGGACCGGCGGCGTCGGGTGGCTCGTCGATCCGGGCGCAGGAGACGCCGAGGCGCTCGCCGCCCTCGACGCCTTGGTCGCGGCTGCCGCCGTCCGGACGCTCAAGGGGGTGCTCGTGACGCACGCCCATCCGGACCACGTGGGCGGCGTCGCCGCGGCCGTCGCGCGCTTCGGCCTCGACGCCGTCCTGGCGCACCCCAGCGCGCTCCCGCAGCTCGCGAGCGGCCTTCCGATGCGCGCACTGCAGGGCGGCCGCCGGCTGGTGGCCGGCGGTGCGGTCGTCGACGCGATCGCGACCCCGGGCCACGCCATCGATCACCTCGCGTTCGGCATCACGGTGGACCGGGCGCGCACGCTCGTCGCCGGCGACCTCGTAGCCGGCTCGGGTCCGATCTGGGTCGGGGTGCCGGAGGGCGACGTGGCCGCGTACCTCACCAGCCTCGAGCGCGCGGCCGCCTGGGGGCCCGACGTCGTCGCCCCGAGCCACGGACCGATCCGCGACGACGGCGCGGTCGTCCTCGACGAGGCCCGTCGCCACCGGCTGGCGCGGGAAGCGGCGGTCTGGTCGGCTCTCGCCGGCGGGCCCGTGCGCCTCGACGCCCTGCGCGAGCGGGTGTACGGGGCGCTCGAAGCGGAGGTCGCCGCCCTCGCGGACCGCACCCTACTCGCCCACCTCGCGAAGCTGATGCACGAGACCCGCGTCGACCATGTCGGCAGCGGTCCCGACGGCCCGTACGTGCGCCGCGCAGGCGCCTGAACCGAGCGTTCGAGGCTCTCAAGGTCCGTCGAGCACGTCGCGCAGCGCCTCCCGGAGCGCGCCGAGCGCAGCCGCCACAGGGCGTTCGCGCTTCGGCGCGCTCGCGAGCGCGTCGAGCACCGAGTCGCGGGCATCGACGCCGGGCAGCGCCCGCGCCACGACCTCCGGGAACTTCGCGGGGTGCGCCGTGGCCAGGACCATGCGCGGCGCCGAGCGGTCGTGGTCGGCGCGGTCTCGAGCCGCCGCCTCGAGCCCGACGGCCGTGTGCGGGCAGACGAGCACGCCTTGGTCGCGCCACGTCGTAGCGATCCGCGCCAGCGTCGCGTCGTCGTCGACCCGGACCGCGCGCAGCGGCACCGGCGGCGCGTCGCTCCACAGCGCGTCGAGCCGCTCGAAGTTCGACGGCGCCCCGACGTCCATGGCGTTCGAGAGCGTCGCGACCGTGGTCGGGAAGTCGAAGGGCGCCCGGCGGCCGGCGAGCCGCTCGACGAGGTACGCGTTGGCGTTGTGGGCCGCGACGAACCCCCGTGGCGCCGCCCCCATCGCCGCCGCGTAGAGCCCAGCGACCAGGTCGCCGAGGTTGCCCGACGGGACGACGACGACCGCGTCCCCGGGGTCCACCCCCGCCTGTGCCAGCTGCGCGAGCCCCCAGACGTGGAACGAGGCCTGGGGCAGCCAGCGGCCGAGGTTGATGCTGTTCGCGCTCGTGAGCGGGAGGTCGGCCAGGTGCGGGTCGCGGAAGGCCTCCTTGACGAGCCGCTGGGCGTCGTCGAAGCTCCCCTCGATCGCGAAGGCGTGAACGTGCGGGCGGTGCGCGGTCAACTGCGCGCGCTGCACCGGGCTCACGCCGCGGTCCGGGAACAGCACGACGACGTCGAGGCCGTCGATGCCCGCCATGCCGTCGACGACCGCACCACCGGTGTCGCCCGACGTCGCCACCAACACGACCGCGCGCCCCCCTTCCGCGCGCAAGAGCCGCCCCCACCAGCGCCCGAGGACCCGGGCGGCGACGTCCTTGAAGGCCCGCGTCGGACCGTGGAACAGCTCGAGCAGGAAGGTCTCCTCGTCCAGACGCCGCAGCGGCACCGGGAAGTCGAGCGCGATCCGGACGTCCTGCAGCCAAGCGCCGGCCTCCGCCTCGGGGACGAAGGGCCCGAGGACCCGGACGGCGGCGTCGGCCAGCGAACCCGCGCTCCTCCAGTCGCCCACGATCGCGGGAACGCGCTCCGGAACGTAGAGCCCGCCATCCGGCGCCAACCCGCGCCGCAGCGCCGCGGCGAGGTCGACGCGGTCGCCGTCCGGAGCGCGGGTACTGACGTACCCGAGGGCGCTCACGTCGGCCCGACCAGCGATGGGACGAGCGCCGCCACCGGCGTCGGCCCCGGCCGACCGGCGGCCGCGTCGAGCACGTCGGCCAGCACCCCGCTCGCCGTCGCCTCCGCGCCTGCGCCCGGCCCGGCGATCCACACCTCGCCGACCGCGTCGCCCCGGTAGACCAGCGCGCTCCGGCCCGCGCCCAGGACCGCCAAGGGGTGGGCGGCCGGCACGCTCCGCGGGGCCACCGACGCCCGCCAACCGCCGGCTCCGTCCGGTTCGAGGGCCGCGACGAGCCGCACCCGCCGCCCGGAGGCCACCTCGGCGGCGACCCCCTCGGGGGTGAGCCCGCGCACCCCGCGCACGTGCGGCTGGACGTCGGCCCACGCGAGGTCGGGATCCGCGCACAATCGGGCGAGGACCGTCAGCTTGTGGGCCGCGTCGATGCCGTCGACGTCGAGCGCCGGGTCGGCCTCGGCGTACCCCAGGCGCTGCGCTTCGGCGAGCGCTTCGTCGAACCCGACGCCGGCCTCCAGCTCACCGATCAAGTAGGCGCAGGTCCCGTTCAGGAGCGCCTCGAGCGATCGCAGCCGCGATCCACGCAGTGCGCCCGACACCGCGCCGACGACGGGGGTGCCGGCCATGACCGCGGCCTCGAACCCCACGCGTCCGGCGCGCACCCACGGCCCCCACGCGTCCCACCGCTCGGCCAGCGCAGCCTTGTTGGCCGTGACCAAACGCGCCCCGCGGGCCGCCGCTGCGGCCATCAGCTCGGTCGGACGGTCGACGCCCCCCATCAGCTCGACGACGACGTCGGCGCCTTCGAGCGCGTCCTCGGGATCCGTGGTGAGCCGCACCGGTCGCGGACCGAGGTCGCGCGGGCGCTCGACGTCGCGCACCAGCGCAGCCGTGACCTCCAGCTCGGGGTGGCGGGCGAACAGCCGCAGCAGCGCGGCGCCGACCGTGCCAGCACCCAACACGCCGACGCGGACCGGTTGGGGGGTGGACGGGACGGTCATGGCGGGACGCTACCACGCGTGCTGGAGCAGTCCCGAAGGCGTCTCTGGCGCGCAGGCGCGGCCGGCGGACGTCCCCTCCTGCTAGAGTGGCCGGTCGGTTCCGCCCCTTCGTCGCGCCGCGCGGCGGACGGCGCCGGAACCCGGGCGCCGCACCGGAGCCCCGAGGAGCACAGCATGTTCGGAATCGGCATCGTGGGCCTCCCCAACGTCGGGAAGAGCACCCTGTTCAACGCGATCACCAAGGCGGGCGTCGAGGCCGCCAACTACCCGTTCGCCACGATCGACAAGAACGTCGGCGTCGTGGCCGTGCCCGACGAGCGCCTCCCCGCGCTCGCGAAGCTCTACACCAAGGGCGATCGGGTCCCACCGCTCGTGCCCACGACCGTCGAGTTCGTCGACATCGCCGGGCTCGTCAAGGGCGCCCACAAGGGCGAGGGCCTAGGGAACCAGTTCCTCGCCAACATCCGCGAGGTGGCCGCGATCGCCCACGTCGTGCGCTGCTTCGACGACCCCGACGTGATCCACGTCGCCGGGGCGATCGACCCGATCGGCGACATCGAGACGATCGAGACCGAGCTCGCGCTGGCCGACCTCGCGACGCTCGAGCGCCGCGCCGAACGGCTGCGGCGCAGCGCGAAGGGGAACGCGGACGACGCGGAAACGCTCGCGAAGGTCGAAGCGCTGCGCGTGGCGATGGCGGACGGCGCGCAGGCGCGGGCCACCGGCCTCGAGGTGCCGGACGAGCTCGGGCTGCTGACGGCGAAGCCGATCGTGTACGTATGCAACGTGGCCGAGGGCGACGTCGTCCAGGGGAACGACTACGTCGCACGCGTGCACGAGCGCGCGGCCGCCGAGGGGGCCACGGTCGTGGTCGTCTCGGCCAAGATCGAACAGGAGCTCGGGGAGCTCCCCGCCGAGGACGCTGCCGCCTTCCTCGCCGACCTGGGGCTCGACCGCAGCGGACTCGAGCGCCTGATCGAGAAGGGGTACGAGGTCCTCGGCCTCCGCACGTACCTGACCGCCGGCGAGAAGGAAGTACGGGCCTGGACGGTCCCGTCCGGTGCGAAGGCGCCGCAGGCGGCCGGCGTCATCCACTCCGACTTCGAGCGCGGCTTCATCCGCGCCGAGGTCGTCCACTGGGCCAAGCTCGTCGAAGCCGGCGGCATGGTGGCCGCCAAGGGCAAGGGCTGGGTGCGCACCGAGGGCAAGGAGTACGTCGTGGCGGATGGCGACGTGATGAACTTCTTGTTCAACGTCTAGCGTCGCGCGGACGGCGGGGGGCTACGCCCCCACGCCTGCGCGCCATCGCGGTCGCTTCGCGACCGCCGCCCGCCTCACGAGCGTGCGGCGCCTGCGCCGCGTTGCGGTCAGAACACCGCGCCGACGCGGAAGGCGAAGACGCCGCCCGGGTTGCGCTCGCTGAAGCCGTAATCGAAGCGCAGGGCGGGCAAGGAGACGCCGCCGAAGCCGAGGTTGATCTGGACGCCGAAGCCCGCGCTCGCGAACGGTGGAGCCTGCCAGGCATCGAAACCGGGCACGTCCGACACGTACGCCAGGTCGACGAACACGATGCCGATGACGGTCTCGGTCGCGACCGTCGAGAACCCGAAATCGTAGCGGTACTCCACCGACGAGGTCAGGTACGAGCGCGTGAGGTCGAAGTCGGTATCGGCGTACCCACGGATCTCGGTCGCCTCGACGGGGACGCGACCGACGCGGAAGCGACGGCTCGCAGGGTAGTCCTTGCCGAACTGGATGCCGCCGTTCAGGCGCACCGCGAAGACGTGGTTGCGATCTTCGATGCCGGCGAATACGTCGGCGAGGGCCAGGTAGGTCTTCACCCCGGCCTGGACCTGCTGGTACGTGTAGGGCAACGCCGCGCCGGTCACCGTGTCGCGCTGGTCGTTGCCCCAGCCGAAGCCGTACGACACGGTGGCGGCGAGGCCGTCGCGCGGGAAGGCCGGGCTGTCGCGGTCGTCGTAGTTGAGCCCGGCGGAGGTGAAGGCGCTCAGGCCCCCCTGCGGCAGGTAGTCCAGGGCGATCGCCGGCGGCAGCGCGCAGCGATCGGCGTTCGTGACGGCGCCCTCGGCGTCGATCGCGCACTCCTCACGGGCCGGCTCGAGCGCGTACTGATCGTACGTCCCGCGGGCGCTCACCACGAGGTCGGTGTTGGGCAGCACGCGCCGGCCGACCGAGAAGCCGATCCCCGAGGACCGAGCCATGTACTCGCCGATCGGTACGAGCGTATCGGGACTGTCTCTTATACACATCTCCGAGCCCACGAGACGCTCA
>JAGXHO010000032.1 GCA_024636105.1 Trueperaceae bacterium
TCACGGACGTCCCCGGCGCAGCCGGCCACCAGGTTGCCGCTCGCGAGGTACGTCCGCGGGTCCTCGAGGCCCATCGACTCGGCGACCGCGCGGAGGTCCGCCATCGGCACCCGCCGGTGCCCGCCGACGTTGACGCCCCGCAGCAGGAACGCCGCGCGCGCCGCGCTCACCGAGCGCGCGACAGGTAGCGCCGCAGCGACGTCGCGGGCGGCGCCACCCCGGCTTGGCGCATCATCCCGATCACCTGGCCGCGGTGGAAGGTCGCGTGGTCGACCGCGTGGTGCACCAGGTCGCCCAGCACCGCACGCTGCTGGCCGTCCGCCCGATGGACGTAGGTGATCTCGCGCTCCGCGGCGTCTTCGGCGAGTCCACCCATCCAGGCGCGCCGTTTCGCGGCGAACGCCGTCCAGGACGTGGTGAGACCGGGCAGGTCGCGCGGCGGCTCGTAATCGGCCGGATCGGTGCCCTGGACCCAGCGTCCGAACCAGACCCGTTCCGACCACTCCATGTGGCGCAGCGTGCCCAGGACGGACTTGAAGCTGATCCCGACGTCGGCGGTGAGGCCCTCCCCGGACAACCCGGCGGCGGCCCGCAGCGTGACGTCGTTGGCCCAGTCGAGGTAGGCGATCATCTTGCGGAGGTCGTGGGTGCGCATGGGCGCAGCGTAGCCGGCCGGCGACCCGGCGCGCACGACCGCACCAAGCGTCGCGGGCACCGCCCGAAAGCGGTGCCCGCGACGCGCGTTCGCTGGGCTAGGTCAGTTGCAGGTGCCCACGGACCCCGCGCCGCAGATGGTGCCGTCGATCCAGGTGGCACCGTCGAGGACCGCGCCTTCGAGCTTGGTGGAGTCGCCGGCTGCGAACGCGCCCTCGAGGTTCGCGCCGGTCAGGTTGGCGCCGCGCAGGTCGGCGCCGGCGAGGTGGGCGCCACGGAGGTCCGCGCCGGTGAAGTCGGCGTTCCGGAAGTCACCACCGTTGAAGCGCGCGCCGCGCAGATCGGCGTCCAAGAAGATCGCGCCCGCGAACGAGCCGCCCTGGAAGGTCGCGTTCCGGAGGTCGGCCCCGGTGAAGTCGTGGCCGCGGAAGTCGCCGTCGAGGACCGCGTCCTCGAGGTCGGCTCCGACGGAGTCCTCGGGGGCAGGTTCACCGTCGATGGTCGGGCCGGCCAGGTCCTCGGCGGGTGCATCGTCGGCAGGGGTCGTTTCGGGGGCTTCGGCGGTCTCTTCGATGGGCGCCTCGTCGGCGGGGGGCAGGTCGGCCATCGGGTCGACGACGGTGCCGCAAGCGGCGAGGACGCCGGCGAGCAGGAGCGCGGCGACGAACGAGAGGGGACGACGAACGAGGAAGGCGGAACGGTCCATGGCAACCTCCGGATCGTTCGGCCGGTCGCGCTACTGGCTCCCCCCGTCCCAAGCGCCCGAATACGGGTACGGGGTTCATCGCCTCCGAAGGATGGCCCGCCGCTGTCTGCGGCGTTGGATGAACGGAGGATGCCGGAGCGCCGCTTTCGGAACTCTTAACGGGCTCAGCCCGCCTCGTGCGGCGCCTTCGCCGGAGCCCACGGGCTCGACGCCGGATGCACGATGCGGTGCAGCAGCAGCACCAGGAGCGAGGCGCCGATGGCCGCCCCGAAGACCGCAACGGTGCCGCCGATCGATTCGAGCAGCGCCGGCCGGAACAGCATCGCGAGGGCAAGCGCGAGCATCACCGCCCCGCCGACGAGCTTGAGCACGCGGCCCTCGCGCTCCTCGATGCGCGCGGCGCGCATGGTGACCACGACGACACCGAAGATCAGGAGCTCGTCGAGCAGGTAGATGACCATGTAGAGGACCAACAGCATCGCGAACGCTCCGGCGCTGGCGCCCGCGTCGGCGAGGATCGTCGTCCACAGAACCGGGAGCCCGGCCGTACAGGGGAGCTCGACGAGCGTCACCCCGAGCGCCATGCCGCCGGTGGCCGCGAGCGTGGCAGGGAGCGACGCGCGAGCGTTCATCACCCCGCGGATGCCCTTGTAGATGCCGGGCTTCTGGGCGTCATCGATCGTGAGGCTGAACCCCTGCTTGTAGGCCACGTAGTCCTTGAGGTTGACCAGCGCGAAGGCGAGCGCGATGCCGGCCACCAGCACGCGGATCCAGCCGAGGAACGAGACGTACGAGAAGATGCTGAACAAGCCTGCGATGAAGAGGCCGTACACGAGCGACGTGACGATCAGGAAGGTAAGGCCCACCAGCAGCACCCGGCGCCGCGACTTGGTGTTGATCACCACCGCGAGCAGCAGCGCGAGCACCCAGAGCGAACAGGGGTTGAAGCCGTCGACGAAAGCGATCAACGCGGTGGAGAGCCACAGCGCGCGGCTGCCGACGTCGATCGCCCCCAGCAGCGGGACGTCGATCGTCGTGGCGCCGGACCCACCGGAGGGCGGCGGCGGCGCGGCGGGCGCGGGGATCGGCACGAACTGCTCGCGCAGATCCGGCGCCACCCGGTCGACGGGGTCGGGCGCCGCGTAGGCCTCGTAGCGGGCGACCGCGTCGCGCATCTGACGGCCGTAGGCATCGGTGTAGCCGACCCACACTTCGTCGCCGATGAAGGTCATCGGTACGCCGGTCACGGGGCGGCCGAAGGCCGCCGCCATGGCTTCCATCAGCGGCCGGTTCGCGGGGACGTTGTACACCTCGTACGCGTGGATCACCACGTTCGGGTGGTCGGCGAGCAACTGCTCGTGGAAGACCTTCTGCGAGGCGCAATGGGGGCAGCCATCGCCCCAGAAGAAGTAGACGGGCACGGGGAACGGCGGCTCGCCCGCGCCGGCCGGCTGAGCCAGCGCCGACGTCGCGGCGAGCACGAGCACCAGGAGCACGAGGGCGGCGCGGAGAACGCGGGTCATGGCCTCCACGTTGGGCCCGCCCGTCCCACGCGCGCCAGTGGCGGGCGTCCCCTCGGCCTTGCCGCACGGCCGACGCCGACGTACGCTCGAGCGAACATGCTCGACGCACCCGCGCTCCTCGAGGTCCGCCTCCTCGGCGTGCCGCGCCTCGCTTGGGGCGGCACGCCGCTCACGGTGGCGTCGCGCAAGGAAGCGGCGCTGCTCTACCACCTCGCGTTGCGGCCCGAAGGGGTGGCCAAGGCGACCGCGGCCGAGCTCCTGTGGGGGCCTGGCCATCGCGGCAACCTGCGGGTCGCGCTGCACCACCTGCGCCGACTCCCGGGCGCCGAGGCGTGGCTGATCGACGGCGACCCCGTGGCGGTGCGGGCCACCACCGACGTGGTGCGCTTCCAGGACGCGGTCGCGGACGACCCCGTGGCCGCGCTCGCTGCCTGGTTCGACTTGCCCGAGGACCAACCGGCGCGCAGCTGGCTGCTGCACGGCCTCGACGTTCCGGGCGCGCCGGAGTTCATGGACTGGGTGGAACTCGAGCGCGAGCGCTTGGCGGCCGCGTGGATCGACGCTGCGCTCCGTGCGTCCGAGCGGGCGGAACAGGAGGGGCGCTACGCGGACGCCGCGCGCTGGAGCCGCCGGCTCCTCACGGACGACCCGCTCCACGAGACCGCGGCCCGCGCGCTCATGCGCGCCTCGTGGCTCATGGGCGACCGCGACGGGGCGGTGGCGGCCTTCGAGCGCTGCCGCCGGGCGCTCGCTCAGGAGCTCGGCCTGGAGCCCCTCGAGGAGACGCTCGCGCTGCTCGACCGGGTGCGAGCCGGTGCGCCGGCCCCGCGAGCGCTCCCCGCCGCCACGAACGGCGGCGCCCGCGCACGACCCGTGGCGTTCGTCGGCCGCGCCGAGGAACTGGACCGGATCCGGCAGGCGCTCGCCCCGGGCCACCTGGTCACGATCACGGGGCCCGGCGGCATCGGCAAGACCCGCTTAGCCGAGGCCGTGGCCGGCGCCTGGGACGGCCCCGTCGCGCGCGTCGACCTCGGTGCGCTCACGCGCGATGCGGACGTCGCCCCGGCCCTGCTCGACGCGCTCGGCGCGCACGAACGCCGCGGCACGGCGATCGCGGCCCTCCCCTCGGCCATCCACGCGTGGGCGAACCGCCAAGGCGCCGCGGCCCGACCGGCGCTCTGGGTGTTCGACGAAGCCGAGCGCGTGATCGATGGCGTCATCGCCGTCCTGGACACGACCTTCGGGGTCCCACTTGCACCTGCGGTGCTGTCGACGTCGCGCATGGCGCTCGAGTTGCCCGGCGAAGCGGTCGTCCGCCTGAGCGGCTTGGACGACGACGCGGCCGTGGAGCTGTTCGCAGCGACCGTCGCCGCGCACGCGCCCGGGTTCGTCCTGGCGAGCGACGACCGCAACGCCGCCATGGACCTCGCGCGCACCGTCGGCGGCTCGCCGCTCGCGCTGTCGCTGGCGGCGACCTGGGTGCCCGACGTGACGGTCGCCGAGGTGGCCGCGGGCGTCGACGTGGGGCTCGCCCGCGCGAGCACGGCGCGCGACCCCGAGGTGCGCCGGCACGCATCGCTGCACGCGGCCCTCGACCAGTCCTGGTTGCTGCTGACCGATCCGGAACGAGCGACGCTCGCGAGCGCCTCGGTCTTCCCGGGGAGCTTTGACGCCGAAGCAGCGGCCGCCGTCGGGCACGCCGAGCTTCGAACGCTGCTGGCCCTGGTCCGGAAGTCGATGCTGCAGCGCGACCGGTCGGGGCACTTCCGCGTCCACCCCGTGGTGCGGCTGTACGCGGCCGCGGCGCTCGACCGCCGCGGTGAGGAGCGCGAAACGCGCGACCGCCATGCAACGTGGGCGCTCGCGGTCGCCACCGAGCGGCTGCGGCGGCCCGGGCCGACCTGGGTCGTCGACGGGGTGGCCGCGCGGCTTGCCTTCGACGACCTGCGAGCTGCGTGGGACCACGCGCTGGCGACCGACCTCCGCCTGCTCGATGGCAACGTCGAGGCGATCGCCGCCATCGTCGACCAACTGGGGCGATGGCGCGACGGCGACGCCTGGTTCGCGCGTGGACTGGAGCACCCCGGCACCTCGGAGGCGCCGGCTCTGCGGGCGGCGCTGGGGGTGGCGCGAGCCCGCGGCGCGGGCATGCTGCGCGGGCACGAGGCCGCGCTGGCGCTCATCGAGTCGGTCGCCGACGCGCTGCCGGCGGCCTCGGAGCGCTGCCGTGCGGAGGCCGAGCGCGTCCGCGGCCACTCGCTGATGGCCACCGGGCGCCTGGACGAGACCGAGGCGGCGCTCGAGCGCGCTGCGCGCGGCTTCGAGGCGATCGGTGACGAACGGGCGCTCGCGAGCACGTTCAACCTGCTGGGCCTCACCGCCGGGCGGCGCCACGACCCCACGGGCGCCGCGGCCTGGTACGCACGCGTGCTCGAGGTCGCCGAACGCGCCGACCTGGCGGTCGCGCGCGGCGCGGCGCTCGCCAACCTCGCCGACGTGCTGCCGACCGACCGGCCCCTCGCGGAGCGCATCGCGCTGCTCGAGCGCGCGGCGGACGCGCTCCGCCCGACCGCCTTCGCGCCCGGGCTCGCGGCGACGCTGCTCAACCTAGGTCGGCGCCGGCGCGAAGCGGGGTTGCCCGGCGCCCGCGCGGCCCTCGAGGAGGCCGCTGCGCTCCAGGAGGGCATCGGGATCCGGACGGGCGATGCCCTCGCCGCGCTCGCCGAAGAGATGGAGCCGGAGGAGGGTGCCGAGGTGGCGGCGCGCGCGATCGCCAACGCACGCGCCGACGACGATCCGCACGCCGAGGCGGTGGCCGCGAAGGCGCTCGCGAAGATCGAGGAGGCGCGCGGGCGCCCGGCTGCTGCGGACGCCGCGTTCGCCCGGGGCGTCGCGGCCGCATACCGCCCGACGGCCGGCGCCATCGCTCGCTTCAACGTGCACCACGCTCGGGCGGCGGTGCTGGCGGCGCGTGGCGACCGCGACGGCGCACTGGCCGACCTCGCCGACGCGCTGGACGCCGCCGTCGAACAGCGGATCGATGCGTGCATCGCGCTGGCCGCGGAGGGCGCGTCGTGGCTGGGTGCGCCAGCGGACGCGACCACCGCGCGGGTGCTGTGCGGCGCCGTCGCGCATGCGCAGCGCGTCGGATCCGCAAGATCCGAAGCCGCTGCACGCCTCGCCTGCAGCGACCTGGGCGTCGATCCCGACGCCGGTGAGTCGCGCATCGAGCTCGAAGGCGTCGTCGTCGACCTCACCGGGCGCACCGCCGCCATTCCGGACGGAGCGCGGTGGCTGGACGCGCTGGTGGCGCTGACGCGGACGTACGGCTTGCGGGCGCGGCTGGTGGCTCAGGCGTCGGCATCGGCGATATCGGCGGCGTCGGCTGCCTCGGCGCCGGCTGCGGCCGGCGCAGGGGCACGCTCCTCGACCCCTGCTTCGGCGCCGAACGCCTCCGAGAGGTAGCGCAGCAGCGCCGGCACGTCGACGAAGTTCGCTACCGCACCGTCACGCAGGTCGGTCACGCGTGCTCGCCAGGGCGAGCCGCGCTCGGAGTCGCGCCAGAGCCGGAGGGCGAGGAGGGCGTCGTTGCGCATGCGGCATCCTCCGACCACGGGCGTGAACGGAGCGTTGTGGCGTCGGGCGACGGGCCTTCAGCGGCACGGGGGCGGAACGAGGGCGTCCACGACCGGCACCGCCCCGAAGCCGGCGACCACGGCGCCGCCGACGACCACGAGCGCCCCGTCCACCGCCACGACGCCCGCGCCGTGCCGGGGCAACGCCATCGGGGCCAAGCGGGCCCAGGCCCCAGCCGCCGGGTCGAAGCGCTCGACGGCGTCGAACATCCCATCGCGGGCCGCCGGGTTCCCCTCGCCGCCGAGGGCGTACAGGCAGCCGTCCAGCACAGCCGCGGCGTGGCCGCTGCGGCCCGTGGGCATGGGCGGCGCCGCGCTCCAGCGATCGCGGTCGGCGTCGTACACCTCGTGCACCTCGAGGGCGAAATCGCGGGTGCCGTCGCGCCCGCCGACCGCGTGCAGGCGCCCGTCGATCGCGACCAGCCCCAGGTGGTCGCGCGCGGTCGGCATCGGCGCCAGCGCCGTCCAGACGTCGGCGGTCGCGTCGTACGCGACGACGTCCGCGAGCGAGGCGGCGTCGCGGGCGCCGCCAACGACGACCAAGCGGCCGTCCAGGACCGCCGCCGCGGCGGCGCCGCGAGGGCTCGGCAGCGGGGCCGCCAACGACCAGGAGCCGGTGGCGGGGTCGTACACCTGCACGGCCTGCGTCGCGTTCGCCAGGCCCGGACCGCGGTACCCACCGACGACGACGAGCCGCCCGTCGAGCACGCCCGCGGCCGGGTGGTGCACCGCGATCGGCAGCGGCGGCAACGGCGTCCAGGCCGGGTCGCCGACGCTCCAGCCCTCGACGCTCGCGAGCGTGCCGCGGTCGACGTCGAAGCCGCCGACCGCGACGACCGCCCCACCGAACACCGCGACGGCGATCTCCTGCCGCGCGGTCGCCAGCTCCGGGCGGGGCGCCCCCTCCTGGGCGTACACGACGACGAACGCCGCGACCATCGTGGCCAACGCGGCGAGGGCTGCGAGCGCGATCCGACGCATGCCCGAGCCTACGCGACGATCGAAGCCTCCGCGCGCCCGGCGCTCACCCGCCGACCCCCTCGCGGAAGCGATCGAGCGCCTCGGTCGACCCGATCACCACCAACATGTCGCCCTCTTCGACCTCGAAGTCGGCCTTGGGGCCCACCGTCAACGCGTCGCCACGCTCCACCGCCACCACCTGGACCGCGAATCGGTTGGGCAGGCGCAGGTGCGCGAGGCTCCCCGTGAGCCGCGGACCCGCGACGAGCTCGAGCACGCCGTGGGCATCGCCGAGCGCGAAGGCGTCGACGAGCGCCGGCGTCACCAGCTGCTGCGCCAGCCGCTCGCCCATGTCGTGCTCGGGTCGGACCACCTGGTCGGCGCCGACCTTCGTCAGCACCTCGGCCGCGCGCGACGATCCGGCCTTCGCAACGATGTGCTGCGCCCCGAGCTCCTTGGCTGCCGCGGTCGCGAGCACCGAAGCCTCGAACGAATCGCCGATCGCGATCACCACCGCGTCGAAGTTCGCCACCCCGACCTTGGCCAGCTCCGCCTCGTTCGCCGCATCGAGCACCAGCGCGTGGGTGGCGTGCGCCATGACGTTCTCGAGCGGCCCCTCGCGCCGGTCGACGACGACGACCTCGTGGCCGAGCTCGAACAGCGTGCGGGCGAGCGCGCCGCCGAAGCGGCCCGCGCCCACGACCAGGTACGACCGGACCTTCATCGCGCCTCCTTCGGTCGCCGCCCGTTCATCCGACGACCACGTCCTCCCGAGGGTACCGGCGCACGCGGTCCAAGGGCACCGCAGCGACGGCGAGCGCGACGGTCAACAGCCCGACGCGCCCCACCACCATGAGCAGGACGATCACCAAGCGCCCCCCTTCGGAGAGCGAGCCCGTCGCCCCCA
>JAGXHO010000033.1 GCA_024636105.1 Trueperaceae bacterium
CGACCGTGATCCTGATCGCGCCCGGACCCGACGCGCTGCTGCCCACGGTGGCGTCGCGGTGCGCGGTCGTGCGCCTGACGCCGGCCGAGGCGCCGGCGGCGGTCCGGGCACGGCTCGCGCCGCATCCGGCGCTGCGGCTGGGGCGGCCGGCCGCCTGGCGTACCGCGCTCGCCGACGAAGCGTCGACCGGCGCGAAGCGAGCGGCGGTCGACGGCTTGGTGGCCGCCCTACCGGGCGACCTGGCCGAGGCGTTCGCCGCAGCGGAGGCGCTGGCCGCCGCCTGGCCCACCGGCGACGACGAGATGCCGGGGCTCCTGCGTGAGGCGTGGCGCAGCGCGGGTCCGGCCGCGTACGTGCACGGCGACTCGGCCACCGCCGAGCTCGAGGAAGCGTGGGCGGCGTACGCCCACCGGGAGTTGGCGTTGAGGCGCTGGGTGCTGACGCTGCGCTCGAGGCTCAGCCGCCGCCCTTGAGGCGGCGCACCTCGGCGGCCGGGAACTCGTGGAAGCTTCCCTCTTCCGTGCGCAGCTCCACCGTGCCGGCGAGCGGGCTGATCTTGACCACCTTGCCGCAGGTGCCGGTGCCGTCGTGGCACGCTTGGCCGCCCTTCTTGGGCATGCCCTTGAGCAGCTCGCGGTACTGATCGTGCTCGTACTGCAAGCAACACATCAGCCGCCCGCACGGTCCGGTGATCTTCTCGGGGTTGAGCGGCAACTGCTGATCGCGCGCCATGCGGATCGAGACCGCGCTGAAGGTCTGGAGCCAGGTCGACGAGCACGAACCGCTGCCGCACCGGCCCAGGGTCCCGAACATGCGCGCTTGGTCGCGCGGTCCCACGTTGACGAACTCGAGGCGCGCGTCGGTGTGCGCCATGAGCGCCTGCGCCATCGCCCGCAGCGGCGCCTGCCCCTCGGTCCCGTAGCTGACGACGAGCACGGACTCGTCGAGGGTGAACTCGAGCGCGACGATCTTGGCGTCCGAGCCGGTCTCGCGCACCCGGGCCCGAACCAACCACTTGAGGTCCTCGCCCTTGGCACGCAGCCGCTCGTAGGCCTCGAGGTCGGCGCGGTCGGCGGCGCGCAGGACGTGGCCGACCGTCCGTTCTTCGCTTCGCAGCTCGGTGCGCACCTTGGCGATCTCCACGCCGCGGCGGGTGGTCACCACGCAGCGCGCGCCGACCGGCGGCGGGCTCGGCGGGGCCTCGACGAAGTGCAGTTTGGGGCCGTTGTCGAACGTCACGCCCAAGGCGTCGATCATGCGGTTCCTCCAAGGAGCGGCGGCGCGCAGAGCGCGACCGGCCGGTAGCTCTGTCGGTGTAGGGGGCACGGTCCGTGCGCGTGCAGCGCCTGGCGGTGGGACGGCGCACCGTACCCCTTGTGGCGCTCGAATCCGTAGTCCGGGAAGTCGTTCGCCGCCGCGCGCATGCGGGCGTCGCGGTGCGTCTTGGCCAGGATCGAGGCGGCAGCCACCGAGAGCGAGGTCGCGTCGGCCCGCGGCGGTGCGACCAGCGGCACCGGGCCGGACTCGAAGCGCAACTCGAGGAAGTCGGTGACGAAGGCGTCCGGGACGAGGTTCAAGCGGGCGATGGCGCGGTGCGCCGCGACGTGCGTGGCGCGCAGCGGGCCCAAGGCGTCGACCTCACGGGCGTCGGCCTCGGCGACGGCCCAGGCGCGGGCGCAGGCGCGCACGTGCTCGGCGAGGCGCTCGCGCACCGCCGGGACCAGCGTCTTCGAGTCGCGGTACGGCAGGTCGACGAGGTCGGGCAGCACCACCACGGCCACGACCACGGGGCCCGCCCACGCGCCGCGACCGGCCTCGTCGACGCCGGCGACCGCGCCCAAGCCACGCGCCCAGAAGGCGCGCTCGAGCTCGAAGCCGGCCGTGCTCACGCGCTCGCGGCCGCGATCTCCTCGGCCACGATGGGCGCGGCCACGTCGACCGGGATCGTGAAGTAGAAGGTGCTGCCGCGCCCTACCTTCGATTCCACCCAGATGCGGCCGCCGTGCTTCTCGACCGCGAGCTTGCAGAAGGTCAGCCCCATGCCGGTGTCGTAGCGATCGTGGACGGTGTGGCGCGACTGCTCGAAGGCGTTGAAGATGCGCTTCTGGTCCGCTTCGGGGATGCCTTCGCCGTCGTCGCGCACGGAGAGGACGAAATCGTCGTCCTGCTTCCAGGCGCGGAAGTCGATGTACCCACCCCGCCGCGTGTGCTTGATCGCGTTCGCCATCAGGTTCGCGAGGATGCGCCGCAGCAGGTTGGGATCGGCCACGATGCGCTCCGCCTCGGGTCGCACGAGGAAGCCGAAGTGGCGGTCCCGTGGACCGCCGGAGACGTCGCCGAGCGACTCCTTGGCAAGCTCCGTCAAGCTGGGGACGACGCCCGGGTTGTAGGGCATGTGGCCCTCTTTCATGCGCCGCACGTCGAGGATGTTGGCCGCCAGGTTCAACAGGTGCTGCGCCTCGCTGCGCGCGAGCCCGAGCAGTTCGTCAAGTCCGGCGTCCTCGTGCGCACCCGTCTTGATCATGTCGAGCGAGTGGTCGAGCAACCCCATGACGCTCGAGATGGGGCTCTTCAGATCGTGGACCAGCATGTGGATCAGGTCGTCCTTGACGCGCTCGGATTCCTTGTACGCCTGTTCGAAGCGGCGCGATTGCTCGAGGGCGTGCCGCAGACCGCGCTCGACCTGGCGCCGGTCGAGCAGCCGCTTGAGCGTCGCGCGGACGACGTCGGGCCGAGTGGGCAGGTTCAGGTACGCGTCGACGCCTTGGTCGACCACCTTGGACTCGAGGTCCGGGTCGTTGGGTCCAAGGTAGACGATCGGGACGTCGACCAGCGAGGCCCGGCGGCGCAGGAGCGCGATCAGGTCGAGCTGCGCCACCTTGTCGACGAGCGCGTGCTCGAGCACGATCGCCTCGGGCACGGAGCCGCGCGTGTGGTACAGCAGCTTCTCGACGTCGTCGAAGACCTCGGTCGCGAGGCGCAACGCGCGCACGACCGACCGCAGGCCCTCGCCCCTGGCCTCGGAGGCCATGGCAATGAGCACATACGGTGGTTGCGACGCCGACATGGACTTCCATCATAGCGCGCCTTCGCCGGGCCACGGCGTGGCGCTTCGCTCGCCCAGCGCCCCCGCGGCCGGTCCGCGGTGGATCGTCGCCACCGGTACGCCGGACGCCGGTCGCGGCCGGCGCGCTCGGGTACCGTTGGGGCATGGACGACGCCGTTGCCTGGTTCGCGTTCCCCTGGGCGCTCGTGGCGCTGCTCGCGCTGCCGCTGCTGCCCCGCGGACGCGGCTGGCCGTGGCGGTTGGCCGTCCTGGCTGCGTTGGTCGTCGCGCTCGCGCAACCGCAGCGCCCGGCCATCGAAGACCGGGTGGCCGTCCTCGTCGACGTCTCCGACAGCGTGGGGGACGCGGGGGATGGCGCCGAGGCCACGCTCGCGCGCACCCTCGGGGTCGATGCGACCGTCTACCGGTTCGCGGGGGACGTCGCTCGGGTCGAGGGGGCCGCGGCCGCCGAAGCGACCACCGCCGGCATCGCCCCAGGGAGCACCGACGTCGCCCGCGCCCTGGCGGTCGCCCTCGCCGACGGTGCGCGCCGGGTGGTGTTGGTGTCGGACGGCATCGACAGCACGGCCGCCGGCATGCCGAGCTCGGCCGCCGTGCCGGTCGACGTCGTCGTGTTGCCGACGACGGCCAACGCGCGCCTCGAGGCACTGACCGCGCCGGATCGGGTGACCCCTGGGGCGTCGATCGAGGCCGTAGCCATCGTCGTGCTCGACCAGGCCGCGCGCGTCGTGCTGCGCCCCGACGTGAACGGCGTCGCCCTCGACCCCGTCGAGCTCGAGCTGCCGGCCGGCCGGCACGCGGTGCCGTTCCGGGTCGCCGCCCCGACCGACGACGCGCGCGCCGCGAGCGCGCTGCAGATCGGCGCCGCCCTCGAGGTCGACTTCGCCCAGCCCACCGGCGACGACGCCCAGACCACCGAAGTGGCGGTCGCGGCGCGCGGCGCGGTCCTCGTGATCGGCGATCCCGCCGCGGCCGCGCTGCTGCGCGCCCAAGGCTTCGAGGTCGAGGAGGCGACCCCCGATCGCGTGGCCGCGCCGTTCGACCCGGCGGCGGTGGTGCTGCGCGCGGGGGCCGGCGACTTCACGCCCGGACAGCTCGAGCTGCTGGCGCGCTACGTGGACCAGGGCGGCGGCCTCCTGATGACCGGAGGGCCCCAGGGGTTCGGTCTCGGCGGGTGGTACCGGACGCCACTGGAGTCGACCCTGCCGGTGCGGAGCGACGTGCGCACCGAGGTCACGGTGCCGCAGGTCGCGATGGTCATGGTGCTCGACGTGTCGCAGTCGATGGCGGCGGGTCAGCCGAGCCGCCTCGAGCTGGCGAAGCGCGGCGTGATCGACGTGGTCGACCTCGCCTTCGAGACCGATCTGCTCGGCCTGATCGTCTTCTCCGACCCGTCCTCCACCCGCTGGGCCTTCGAGTTGCGGCCGGCCACCGAGTCCGGCAAGCGCGCGATGCGCGACGCGACGCTCGTCGTCCAGCCGCAGGGCGGCACGGTCCTCGGGCCGGCGTACGAGCAAGCGCTCGAGGCGCTCGCCGCGAGCGACGCGGCGATCAAGCACGTGATCGTGCTCTCGGACGGCAAGCTCTACGACGGTCAGGGCGCCTTCGCCGGCGCGGCCCCCGATTGGGAGGCGACCGCCGCGGGCGCTCGGCTCGCCCGCATCACCACCAGCGCGATCGCGATCGGCGCGGACGCCGATCGGGTCGCGCTCGAGGGCATCGCGCGCGGCGGCGGCGGCCGCTTCTACGAGGCGTTCGACACGGCGACGCTGCCGCGGCTGTTCACGAACGAGGCGTTGACCGCCTCGCGCGACCTGCTGCGCGACGAGCGGGTGGCGCCCGAGGGGCGCCGCCACCCGCTGTCGCCGTTCGAGGGGTTCGCGCCGACCGTCGACGCGTACGTGGCCACGACGCTCGCGCCGACCGGCGAACCGCTGTTCGTCGCCCTCGACGACGAGCCGCTGCTCGCGGTCGGGCGCGCGGGCCTCGGCCGCAGCGCGGCCCTCACCACCGACCTGAACGCATGGGCCGGCGATTTCGGGCGCTGGTCGGAGCTGCCGGGCGTCTTGGGCGGGGTCGTGCGTTGGTTGCAGGCGCGACCGGAGCCGTACAGCGCCACCGCCCGCCCGCGTGGTGGCGTTCTGGACGTCGTCGTCGATGCGGTGGTCGCCGGCGCGTACGTGAACGACCGGCCGTTGGTGGCGCGTTTCCAGGGAACCGAGACGGAGCTGCGGCAGGTGGCGCCGGGTCGCTACGTGGGCGAGCTGCCGGTGCGGGGCAGCGGCGGCACCCTCGTGGTCGCCGACGGCGCCGACGTGGTGGCGCGGCACTCGGTCGCGACGCCGGATCCCGAGCTCGCGGGCGGCGACGGCGGCGCTGCGCTGGCCGCGCTCGCGGAACGCTCCGGGGGCGACGTCCTCGCCATCGCCGAACTCTCGGCGTACCAGCCTGCCGGAAGCGCGACGGCCGCCCCGTTGTGGGGCTGGGCGGCGGCCCTGGCCTTCGCGCTCCTGCTGGCCGAGCTCGCCTGGCGTCGGTTCGCGCCTGATCCCGCCGACGTCAGTCGGCCGGAGGCTCGCTGACCGCCGCCTCGGCCCCCGATCCGTCGAGCGGTGCGTCCACGTCCACCTTCATGACCTCGCGCAGCACGCTCGTCGCGTAGCTCCCCTTGGGCAGCTCGAAGCGCAGGAGCAGGTCCGACGCGTCGCGCTCGACCGTCGCTTCGAGCCCCGCGACGCGGGTCGAGCGGCGGTCGCCATGGCGGCCGACCAGGTCGACCCAGCGCAGGTCGAGCGCGGCGAGACCCTTGGCCTCCCGCCGCCCCGCTTCGCCCGCCGACGGTTTCACCTTCTTGCCGTAGAGCGGCAGCGTCGCCGATATCGCCAGGGCACGGGCGCGCGCCACGGCGTCCTCGAGGTCCTCCTCGGTGACCTGGAACGTCCCTCCGGTGTCGTGCTTGCGCGCCCAGTCGCCCACGAGCACGCCGGCGTAGGTGCCGTCCTCGACGCGCTCCGCGAGCCACCGGTTGAACAGGTGCGATTGCAGCGCCGAGACGAAGAAGCGCTTGAGTCGGTGCCCCCCGGGGACCTCGACGCCGTGCACCAAGCGCCAGCCATCGACGGCGTTGCGGCCGTAGCGGCCGAAGCGCTGCGGCCCGAAGTAGTTGGGCGAGCCCGATCGGGCGAGGCGCTCGAAGATGGCCGCTGCCCGCGCCTCGGCATCGTCCTCCACAGCACGGACGCGCACGACGAAGGCGTTGCCGCGCAGGTGGCCGATGCCGAGCTTGTTCGCGTGCCGGCTGGTCTCCAAAACGCGGACGCCGTCCATGGCCTCGAGGGCGGCCCATGCTTCGGCCTCGAAGCGGCGCGGCACCGAGAGCCACTGCTCCGTGCGCGCCACCTTGTCCTTGAGCCCGGCGACCCCGACGTTCGGTTCGGGGACGCCGGCATCGCGGAGCGCGACGATCAGGTCGCGGGTCGTGTGCCCGACCTTCTCGACGCGCGCGTAGGCATGGCTCCCCTCCCCCGACGGCAGGTAGAGCGGTCGCTCGACCACCTCGAAGTCGTCCGGGTGGGCGCGCAGGGTCCCGCCGGTGCCGGGGAGGTCGCCGGTGAGCGGGGGAAGGTCGGACCAGCGGAAGGTGAGGCGGTGCTCGAGGTCGGGATCGAGCGCGGGCGGTGGCGCGCCGCTCACGAAGCCTCGGCGCCCGGCGCGGCGATCGGTGCGGGGGCGTGCGCCGCGACGCGCTCGTCCATCATCCGCTCCGCGCGCCGGAAGCGGTCGACGAGCGACGGGGCGTCGAGCAGCGTCTGGCGCGCCTCGGGCTCGACGCGCACGTTCGCGCAGACGAACGACGCCTGGTAGAGCAGGTCCTCGGGCACGTGGGCGTCGACGACCTTGGCGGCGTCGCCGACGAAGAAGGTCGCTGCGTAGCGCCGGAAGGCCTCGAGCGCGTCCCAGGCGGCCACGCGCTCCTCGTTCGGGTCGTCGCGGCGGAGCGGGAGCGGCTTCTCGTCGGTGAAGTACAGCGGGCGGGTCCCGCCGTCGCTCTCCGGCACGTCCTCGCGCCGGGCCACGATCGCCTTCACGCGCTCGCGACCGTGGCCGGTCAGCGTGTAGGTGCCGTCCGGACGTTCGGCCAGCTCCACGACGTGGACCACGGTGGCCACCTCGTCGAACGGGGCGCCGCCATCGCCGCGCGCGCGCGCGATCACGAAGCGCGGCTCGTCGAGCTCGAGGACCTGCTGCACGAGCCGCTTGTAGCGGGCCTCGAACACCACCAGCGGCACGGTCTGCCCCGGGAACACCACCAGGTCGAGTGGGAAGACGGCCAACTCCTGCATCGCCATCACGGTACCAGGGCGCCGCCGGACCGCACCGTAGGCCGCCACGCGCATCGATGGCGGCGGTGGCGCCGCGTCGCTCCGGGTCGACCCACGCCGACCAACCGAACGAAGCGCCGGTCCCCGAGGGGACCGGCGCTTCGTTCGGTTGGCGGAGCCGACGGGATTTGAACCCGCGACCTTCTGCGTGACAGGCAGATATGCTAACCGCTACACTACGGCTCCAAACGCGTTCCCAAGCCTACCGGCTGGCCCTGCGACGTGTCAACGGGCGGCCCGACCAGGAACGGCACCGACGAGCCCGGTGCTACGCTCGCGCCATGAACCCGCTCGAGGCGATCGCGTCGCGTGGCCACGTCCGCTGGGGCATCGTCGGCTGCGGCGACGTCACCGAGGTCAAGTCCGGCCCGGCCTTCGGGCGCGTCCCGGGAAGCTCGCTCGTGGCCGTCATGCGCCGCGACGCCGCCAAGGCGCGCGACTACGCCGAGCGCCACCGGGTGCCGCGCTGGTCGGACGACGCGCGCGACGTCCTCGAAGCCGACGACGTCGACGCCGTGTACGTGGCGACCCCGCCATCGAGCCACGCCACGTACGTGCTCCAGGCCGCCCGGGCCGGCAAGCCGGTCTACGTCGAGAAGCCGATGGCGCGGACGGTCTCCGAGGCAGAGGCGATGGTGGCGGCGTGCGCCGAAGCAGGCGTACCGCTGTTCGTCGCCTACTACCGCCGCGCGCTCCCGCGCTTCGAGTTCGTCCGCGAACGCATCGCCGACGGCGCGATCGGCACACCGACCCGCGTCCACGCCGTCGTGGCGCAGCCGCCGCCGGCGGCCGCGGCGAGCGCCGGCTGGCGCTGGGACCCGGCGACGGCGGGCGACGGCCTCCTGTTCGACCTCGGCAGCCACGGGCTCGACCTGCTCGACCACTGGTTCGGACCGGTCCGCACGGTCGCTGGCCACGCGCGGACGCGTTCCTCCTGGGCGCAGGTGAGCGACGAGCTGGTCGCCGCGCTCGCGTTCGAGGGCGACGTCATCGGAACGGCCGCGTGGGGCTTCGCCGGACCCACCGTGCGCGACCGCATCGAGGTGTTCGGGACCGCGGGCTCGCTGCACGTGCCGCTGTTCGCCGACGGGCCGGTGGTGCTCACGGACGCGGAGGGCCGAACCGTCGAGCACGTGATCCCCCACCCGGCCCACGTCCAAGAACCTCTGATCGCTCTGATCGTCGCCGACCTCCTGGGGCGCGGTGGCCCCGCCCCGAGCACCGGCGCAAGCGCGCTGCGCACCCAGCGCGTCCTCGAGCGGCTCGCGACGGCACGCTGAGCCAACCGGCACGCCGGCGGCTACCGGAAGACCGTCAGGTCGACGAGCACGCCGGCGAGCACGATCGCGCCGACGTAGAGGTTGGCGTCGAACGCCTTGAGCGCGCTCGCCGCACCGTGGCGCGCGACCCAGACGTGCTGCATGGCGAAGGCCGCCGCTACCGCCACCACCGACAGCACCGACGCGGGACCCAAGCCGGCGGCCGGCACGAACGCCGCGAGCGCTGCGACGGCGACGACGTGCAGCGCGATGGCGATGCGCCGCCCGCCGGCTACGCCGAAGCGGGCCGGGATGCTGTGCAAGCCGTGCTCGACGTCGAAATCGCGGTCGAGCAGAGCGTAGATCACGTCGAAGCCGGCGATCCAGCCGGCGACCGCGAGCCACGACCACCACGCCGCCGGCGCGAACGCACCGGTAACCGCGATCCAACCCCCTGCCGCCGCCGCGCCGATCGTCGCGCCGAGCCAGAGGTGGCAGGCCCAGGTGAACCGCTTCGTGAGCGGGTAGAGCGCCAAGAAGACCGCCGCGAGCGGCAACAGCGCCGCCGTGAGCGGATTGAGCGCGATGCCGGCCACCACGAAGGCGAGCGCGCCGAGCGCAGCCAGCGCCCACGCGTCCAGAGCGCGGAGCGTGCCGGACGGGAGCTCGCGCTTGGCCGTGCGCGGGTTGGCGGCGTCGATGCGCGCATCGAAGATCCGGTTGAGCGCCATCGCGAAGGTCCGCGCGCCCGCCATGGCCAACGTCACCCACGCGACGGTCGCCCAGCCGGGCCAACCGCCGGCGGAGGCGAACATGCCCGCGAAGGCGAACGGCAGCGCGAACAGCGTGTGTTGGAAGCGGACGAGCGCGAGGTAGGCGCCCAGCGTGCGCCGGGGTCGAAGCGTCGGTGCGCCGTTCATGCCGCGAGCCTACCCCCGCGCGCCGGCGTCCGCTCGGGACGGGCACGACCCGGTCGGCGTGCGACCACGGGTCAGTGCTGCCCCGAAGCTTCCTTGATCGCGTGGGTGGAGAAGCCGAACTGCGGGACCGTGGTCGCGCCTCCGGTCCCGAGGACGGTCGCGTAGAGCTCCGCGAGGTTGGTACCGCCCACCTCGACGCGCATGCCCAGCGCGTCGCGCAGGTCGTCGAGCGTGCGGTCGTCGAGCAGCGTCTCGGTGCCGTACTTGAGCATGCTCGGCGACACCAGGAGCAGGTCGGCCTCGCCCGGCGCTACCTGCGTGAGCACGTCGCGTCCGGCCAGCAGACCGGTGACCGTCGTGACCGCCCCGAACGTCCGGTTCACCAACGGGCGCACCTCGAGCTCGAGCCCGGCGACCGCGCGCAGCGGCGCTACCGCGCGCTCCAGCACCGGGCCGAACAGCGACCCGGTGACCACCAGGACGCGCTGCGGGACGTCGAGGCGGGCGGGCAGCTCGGGAAGCGGCGCCTCCAAGAAGTCGCGCACCATACCGACGCCGTTCTCGAGCATCACGAACCCCTCGTACGCCTCCGCCGCCGGCAGCGGTCGGCCGGACGTCAGGTACAGCTCGTCGGAGAGGAACGCGAAGCGGGTGCCCTTCTCGCGCAGCATGCGGCGCTGGAACGCCTCGACGCGCGCGACCAGGTCGTCGGACTCGTCGCCGGTCAGGGTGCGGACGTCGGGAAGGTTGCGGCGATGGTCCGTCAGGCCCACCGGAACGACCGCCACGGCCTGCACGTTCGGACGCGACGCCAGATACTCGAGGGTGGCGTCGAGCGCGGCGCCGTCGTTGCGGCCCGGGACGGCGACGACCTGCGTGAACAGATCGATCGCTTCGAGGCGTTCGATCATCCCGCGGATGCTCGTCGCGGACGGGTCCTTCACCTTCAGGCGCCACCACTTCATCATGTCCGCACGTAGCGCCTCGTCGGCGGTGTGCACGCTGACGTAGAGCGGCGACAGGTGCTCGTCGAGGATGCGCTGCACGTCGCCCTCGGTGAGGTTCGTCAGGGTGACGAAGCTGCCGTAGAGGAAGCTGGTGCGGTAGTCGTCGTCCATCGTGTACAGGCTCTTGCGGAAGCCTTTGGGCATCTGATGGACGTAGCAGAACTCGCACTTGTTCGCGCACAGCCGCAGGCCGTCGAAGATCACGTCGTCGAACTCGAGCCCGGGGTCCTCCCACTCGACCTCGAAGATCCGCACGGCACCGCCGACGGCGTCGCGCACCTCGAGCACCGCGCGCCCGCGCTCGAGCTCGCGGCGGTAGGCGAGCACGTCGGGCACCCACTGCCCGTTGATCCGCACGAGCTCCCAGCCGGCCTCGACACCGGCTCGGGCGGCCGGCGAGCCCGCGGCGACGGAGCGCACGGGCGCGACGAACGGAGGCTCGTTGGGATCGGTGGGGGCGGGGCGGATGCGGGACACGACGCGCCAGCCTAGCAGGAAGGCGCGCCCGGTCCCGACCGCGGGCTACGCGGCGAACGCCTCGGCGATGCCCGTGAGGCCGGCGGCGTGCGCGGCCACCGTGCGGTCCACCTCCGCGTGGTATCCACCGCCGAGGGTCGTGACGAGCGGCGCCCCGGCGGCGCGGCAGAGCTCCGCGACGGTCCGGTCGCTGTCTCTTATACACATCT
>JAGXHO010000034.1 GCA_024636105.1 Trueperaceae bacterium
GCTCGCGCACCTCGCGCACCCGGTCTCGGCCATCGTCCCGGTCGCCCAGGCCGGCGACCTCGCCCGCAACCCCGTCGGCACCGGCCCCTACACCTTCGTCCGCTGGGTCGATGGCAGCGAGGTCGTGCTCGCGGCCAACGTCGACTACTGGGGCGGGGCCCCCGCGATCGAGAACGTGGTCGTGCGCATCATCCCCGAGGTCAGCACCCAGGTCGTCGAACTCCGCTCCGGCGGCGTCGACATGATCTTCAACCTGCCGGCCGACAACTTCCTCGCCCTCGACGGCGACCCGGCGCTCGAGACCGGCACCCTCCCCGGCTGGGGGAGCGCGCACCTCGGCTTCAACGTCGCGAACCCCAAGCTCGCCGACGTGCGCGTGCGTCAGGCGCTCGCCCACGCGATCGACAAGGCGCTCATCACCGAGGAGTTCTTCCGCGGCCTCGCCGCGCCCGGCGTCGCCCCGATCCCCGGCACCGTGCGCTACGCGGCCGACCTCGAGGAGCCGTACCCGTACGACGTCGAGGGCGCCAAGGCGCTGCTCGCCGCCGCCGGCGCCGAGGGACTCTCGCTGCGCCTCGACGTGTTCCAGAACCCCGACCTCGAATCGGTCGCGCAGGTCCTGCAGTTCGCCTTCGCCGAGATCGGCGTCGACCTCGAGATCCGCGTCCAGGACTTCTCGGCGTACACGCAAGCGGTCGAGTCCGACGACCTCGAGCTCTTCATGACCTCGTGGGGCACGGTCACGCTCGACGCGGACTACACCCTCTACGCCTTCTTCCACTCGAGCCAGGTCCCGGCCAACAACCGTTCGCGCTGGGTCGACGCCGACATCGACGCGCTGCTCCAGACCGGCCGCGACGAGCCGGACGACGCCACCCGCGCCGCCGCCTACCTCGAGGTCCAGGAGCGCGCGATCGCCGAGCTGCCGATGGTGACGCTCTACTACCCACTGTTCACCTACGCCAAGCGCCCGAGCGTCCAGGGCGAAGTGCTCGCCTTCTCCTGGATCCTCCTCGACCTGCGGAACGCGACGCTGGACTGATCCATGCTCGGCTACCTGCTGGGCCGCTTGCTCGGCACGGTGCCGGTCCTGTTCGGGGTGACGCTGCTCGTCTTCGCGATGACCTGGCTCACCCCGGGCGACCCGGTGGTCGCCCTGCTCGGAGAGACCGCCCAAGGCATCTCGGCCGAGGGCCGCGACGACCTTCGCCGCCAGCTCGGCCTCGACCGCCCCTGGCCGGTGCAGTACGTCGAGTACGTCGCCGGCTTGCTCCGGGGCGACCTCGGCACCTCGATCCGCTCGCGCCGCCCGGTGCTCGACGAGGTGCGCGACCGGCTGCCCGCCACCGCCGAGCTCGCGCTCGCGGGGCTGGCGATCGCGGTCGCGGTCGGGGTCTCGCTGGGCGTCGCCGCCGCCGTCCGCAAGCGGACGTGGGTGGACGCGCTCGCGATCGCCGTCGCGCTGGTGGGCGTCTCGGTGCCGGTCTTCTGGTCCGGCTTCCTGCTCATGCTCGTCTTCGCGCTCGAGCTCGGTTGGCTGCCCGCCAGCGGTCGGGGCACCTGGCAGCACCTGGTGCTGCCGGCGCTGACGGTCGGCATCTCCTCGGCCGCCTTCATCGCGCGCATCACGCGCGGCGCCGTGCTCGAGACGCTCGCTCAGGACTACGTCCGCACCGCCCATGCGAAGGGGGTGGCGGCGTACCGCGTGGTCGTCCGCCATGCGCTCCGCAACGCGCTCTTGCCCATCGTGACGGTGGTCGGCCTGCAGCTCGGCGGCCTCCTCGGCGGCGCGGTGCTGACCGAGACCGTCTTCGCGTGGCCCGGCGTCGGGCGCATGCTCGTCGACGCCATCCTCGCGCGCGACCTCCCGCTCGTGCAGGGGAGCGTGCTCGTCGTGTCCGTGCTGTTCATCCTCGTCAACCTCGCCGTCGACCTGTCCTACGCGGCGATCAACCCCAAGGTGCGCTATGGCTGACGCCACCGGCCCGCCCATCGGCCGCTGGCGTGCGTTCTGGACGGCGCCCGCCACCCGCCGCTTCCGCCGCAACCCCGGCGCCTGGGTGGGGTTGGTGATCGTGCTCGGCCTGGTCGCCCTCGCGGTGTTCGCCCCCTGGATCGCCGACCGGCCGCCCGACCAGCAGAACCTGCGGATGCGGCTCCTCCCGCCCTCTTCCGAGCACCCGTTCGGCACCGACGAGTTCGGCCGCAGCGTCCTCGCGCGCGTCGCCTACGGGGCGCGCGTCTCGCTCCTCACCGGCGTCGTGCCGGTGGCGCTCGCGCTGCTGCTCGGGAGCACGATCGGGCTGATCGCCGGCTTCTTCCGCGGGCGCCTCGATGGCGCGCTCATGCGCGTGATGGACGTGCTGCTCGCGTTCCCGTCGCTGCTGCTGGCGCTCGCGGTCGTGGGCACCCTCGGGCCCGGGCTCGTGAACGCGGTGATCGCCATCGCGGTGGTCGACGTGCCGCAGTACGCGCGCCTCGTGCGCAGCGTGGTGCTCGGGACGCGTGAAGAGGAGTTCGTCCAGGCCGCGCGCGCGCTCGGCGCGGGGAACGCGCGGATCATGCTCCGCCACGTGCTCCCGAGCGCGGTCGGCCCCATCGTGGTGCAAGCGACGCTGGGGGTGGGCTTCGCGATCCTCGCGATCGCCGGCCTCTCGTTCCTGGGTCTGGGCGTGCAGCCCCCGACGTCGGACTGGGGCGAGATGCTCGCGCGCGGCCGGCGCTACCTACCCGACGCCACCTGGCTGATGATCTTCCCCGGGCTCGCGGTGTCGCTCACGGTGCTCGGCTTCAACCTGTTGGGGGACGGTCTGCGCGACGCGCTCGATCCGCGGGCCTGACGGGCGGCGCAACCCGCTGCGGGGCGGCGCCCCGCCGTGCATGATGGCGCCAGACCGCCCCGGAGGTGCCCACCCGTGCGACGCCGCTCCGTCCGCCTGCCGCTGCTCCTCGCTCTGGCGCTGCTCGCCGCCTGCAGTCCGGTCCCGGGAGACGACGTCGCCACCGACGCGCTGGCCGTCGATCTGCGGCTGCTCGCCTTCCCGTTCCCACGCACCTCGTCGTTCGTCGTCGGCTTCGAGACCGGCAACCCGATCCGGCGCGTCGACCTCGAGGCCGGCGCCGCCGTCGAGGCGCTGCACCTCGGCGCCGTCTACCCGCTCGCGCGCGGGGCCGGACCGGGCGCGTTCGACGGGGTCGCCTACGTGGCCGATCTGCCGGACGTCCAGCCCGGCGACACCGTCGGCTTTCGGTTGCGGCGGCCGGTGGAGGCCGACACCGGCGTCTCGGAGATCTTCGTGCCGCCTGCGCCGACCGTGACCGCCCCGTTCGACGGCGACTTCTTCTTCTACGGCGACGCCGTGGGCGTCTCCTGGACCCCGGGCCTCGGCGACGACGTCTGGGCGCGGCTGCAGCCGGTCGCGTGCCCCGACGCGTCGGACGACGAGGTCGCGTTCTTGGCCCTGCTCTTCGCGCTGCCGACGATCGCCGCCGACACCGACGGCGCCCTCGACCTCGACCTCGGCGCCAGCTCCTCGTCGGGCTTCCCGGCGTGCACCTTCGAGGTGCAGGTGGGCTACGTCCGCGAGGCCGTCGACCTCGCCCCCGAGCTGGCGGGCGTGGACGACGCCGAGGTCGTCGGGCTCGCGGTGCCGATCGAGATCGAGGTCAGCGCGGCGCCGTGACCGCGGTGGCGCGGTCGGCCGCGCCGGGTTCCGGTGCCCGGTCGAGGTACCGCCGCAGGGCCGCGAATACCAGCGGGTCGATCCCGGTCCCCAGGTCGCGCTCGAGGATCGCGATCACCTGCGCTCGCTCGAGGCGCTCCCGGTAGGGGCGCTCGGCCGACAGCGCCTCGAACTGATCCGCGACCGCCAGGATCCGCGCCTCGAGCGGCAGCTCGGCGCCGCCGACGCCGCGGTGGTACCCTCCGCCGTCGAGGCGCTCGTGGTGCATCGCCGCGACCTCGGCGAGGTCGCGGAAGGGGGCGACGCGCTCCAGGATCCGCAGGGTGTGGTCGGGGTGGCGCCGCACCTCCACGAGCTCGTCGTCGGTCAGGCGCCCGGGCTTGTCGAGGATGGCGCTCGACACGCCCAGCTTCCCCAGGTCGTGCAGCAGCGCCGCGCGCCGCAGGCGTCGGCGCGCCGACGCTTCGATGCCGAGCTCCTCGGCGATCCCGACGGTGTAGCGCGCCACCTCGGTGGAGTGGCGGTAGGTCCAGGGCGACTTGGCGTCGATCACGCCCGCGAAGGCCTCGGCCACGCGGTCGAGCTGCGCCTCGTCGGAGCGGCGGACGCGGTCCTCGGGCTCGAGCGCCGCCACCCGTTCGCGCACCCCGTCGCCTGCGAGCGCCGACCAGAAGCCGGGGCGCCGCTGGGCCCTCAGGAAGGCGTCGACCAGCTGCGGGTCGAACCAAGTCCCGCGGCGGCGGCGCGCGACGCGGCGGGCGGCGGCCGGGCCGTAGGCGCTGAAGAACACCTCCGTGGTCTGCGCCAGCTGCAGGACGCGGCCCAGGAGCGGGATGCCTTCGCCGCGCAGTCCTGCCGGTTGCCCGCGCCCGTCCCAGTGCTCGTCGAGCGTGCGGATGGCGTCGGCGGTCGCGTCCGCGAAGCCGAGGTCGAGGGCGATCGAGGCGCCGCGCTCGCAGCGCAGGGCCATCAGCTCCTGGGTGCCGCCGTGGCGGCCGAGGGCCACCTCCGCGATGCGGCGGATGCGGGCGAGGCTCACCTCGCCGCTTCGGGTCGCGTGCACGACGAACCGGAAGGCGTCGGCCAGGTTCGTCCAGCGCATCCGCTTGTGGAGCGCCTTGGCCGCGCGGTCGTCCGCCTGGAACAGCTGCGCCATCTTGGACGCGTTCGACGAGCAGCCGAGGTCCTTGAGCAGGAGCGCGTAGAACAGCGACGACAGCTCCGGCGTGGAGAGGTCGAGCTCGGCCGCGACGCGCATGCCGATCAGGCAGGTGCGCAGCGCGTGCCCTTCGGGCATCCCCTCGGTCAGGTCGAGCGCGGTGCTGAGCGCCGCGACGACCTCGGAGGTGCGGAGCGTGGCGACGGGGTCGACCGCGACGCCGAAGGGCAGCGCAGGGAGGGGTACGTGCCGCGCTCGGGCCGGCGGGCTGGGGGCGATCGCTGGAGTCACGCGTTCAAGCTAGCGGTACGCCCCTTACGGCACCGTCACGGGACCGCGTCCACCCGGTACGACCACCCGGCGAGGGCCTCCGCGGGCATGGGGCGCGCCATCAGGAACCCCTGGCCCACGCGGCAGCCGCGGGTCAGGAGCGCGAGGCGCTGCGCCGGCTCCTCGATGCCCTCGGCGACCACCTCGAGGCCGAGGCCGGCCGCGAGCGCGAGCACGGCGTCCACGACCGCGGTGCCGCGGCTGGCGGCTTCCGTTCCGGTGGCCGCCGGGTCGATCGCACCCAGGCCGGCCGAACCGAGCCCGCGCACGAACGAGCGGTCGATCTTGAGCACGTCGACGGGCAGGATCGCGAGGCGATGCAGCGACGAGTAGCCGGTCCCGAAGTCGTCCATCGCGACCCGGATCCCGGTCGCCTGGAGCGCCGCCAGCGCGACGAGCGACCCGGCAGCATCGTGGCGCTCGTCCGCCATCACGCTCTCGGTCACCTCGAGCTCCAGGTCCTTCGGCTCCAGGCCATGCCGCTCCAGGGCGTCGCGAACGCCTTGCGCGAAGTCGGCCGCCCGCAACTGGTGCACGGACACGTTGACGCAGACGCGCGGCACCACGAGCCCGGCCGCTCGCCAGCCGACGAGGTCGGCGCACGCCCGGTCGAGCACGAACGCCCCGAGCGAGGCGATGAGGCCCGCCTCCTCGGCCAGCGGGACGAAGACGCCCGGCGGGATGGCGCCCTGGCTCGGATGGTCCCAGCGGGCGAGGGCCTCGACCCCCTCGAGCGTTCCGTCGGAGAGGCGGACGCGCGGTTGGTACGCGACCCAGAGGCTCGCTTCGGCCCGCAACGCGCCGCGCAGGTCCTCGGTCAGGGCGGCGCGGGCGCGCATCCGGGCGTCGAGGTCGCTGGTGAAATACGCGACCGAACCACGCCCCTCGCGCTTGACGCGGTACATGGCCAGGTCGGCGTGGCGCATGAGCGTCGCGGCGTCGGAGGCGTCGTCAGGAGCGACGGCGACGCCCACCGAGCCGCCGACGCGCACCGCGCGGCCCGCCACCTGGACCTCCTCGCGCAGCGCGTCGAGCACCTTGCGGGCGACCTTGGCCGCCGAGTCCGCGCCCGAGAGGCCCGCCGCGACGACCGCGAACTCGTCGCCACCGAGGCGCGCGACCGTGTCCTCGTCGCGCAGCGCCTCGCGCAGGCGCGCGGCGACGGTGACGAGCAGGTCGTCGCCGGCGGCGTGGCCGAAGGCGTCGTTGACGCTCTTGAAGGTGTCCAGATCGACGACCAAGAGCGCGGTGCGGGCGGCGGTGCGGCGGTCGCGCGCCAGCGCACGTTCGAGGCGGTCGGCGAGGAGCGTGCGGTTGGGGAGCCCGGTGAGCGCGTCGTGGTGCGCGAGGTGCTCGAGCTTGGTCCGCTCGTCGTGCAGGGCGCGCTCCAGGGCGCGGCGCTGCAGGAGCACGGCCGCCGTGGCGCCGAGCAGTTCGGCGCGTTCGAGCGATTCGTCGTCGAAGCCGTCCTCGTGGAGCGCGTCGAGCTGCAGGAAGCCGAGCAGGTCGCCGCCGGCAACGATCGGCACCGACAAGGTCGCGGCGAGGGGCGAGGCGTTCGGGTGGCCGTCGAAGCGCGCGGCGGTCTCGGGGTCCATCAAGGTGCGTTCGGCGCGCAGGTCGACCCGCTCGACGCGGTCGAGCCGCCGCCGCGCGAAGGACTCGGCCCCGAGCGCCGTCTCGACGAGGTCGCCGAGCGGTCGTCCGTGGAGCGCCACGAACCGGAAGCGACCGTCGCCGCCGCGAGCCAGCACGCAGCCGGTGTCGGCGCCCGGGACGTGGGCGATCGCGTGGCGCAGGACCTGCTCGTGGACGTCGGCGTCCGGTGCGGCCCCGAGCACCTCGTGCGTGAGCGCCAAGAGGCTCCGTCGGAAGGCGACCTCGCGCTCGAGCGCTGCCTGCTGCCGGACGCGCTCGGTGACGTCGACGCTGCGGTAGACCGCGCCGCGGACGGCGCCCGCCGCGAGCATCGGCTGGAAGGTCACGTCGACCCAGTACGGCGGGATGCTCAAGGCGCGCGACTCGGGACCGCGGACCGCTCGGACCTCGGCGCCCGAGAGCGCGGCGTCGAGGTCGCTCCGGAACACCGGGTCGTCGATCACCCGGTCGATCGCGGCGCCGACGCGGAGCTCGATCCCGAAGCGGTTGCGCACGCACAGGGCGGCGACCGGGTTGAGGGCCGTGACCCGTCGCTCGGCGTCGACGAGCACGACCGCGTCGTCGTTCAGGTCGAGCATCGTACGCAGGTCGGACTCGGAGCGGCGCAGCGCTTCAGTCAACTGCGTGCGCTCGGTGACGTCGTGCAGGAAGCCGTGCCACACCATGGTGCCGTCGTCGCGGCGCGAGGGGACCGCCCGTCCGTGTAGGACGCGCACGGCGTTGGCGTGGTCGATGGCCCGGAACTCGTGGTCCCAGCGCTCCAGCGAGGCTCCCGAGGCGACGAGGCTCGCTTCGAAGGCAGCCCGGTCCGCGTGGTGGATGCGGTCGAGCGCGGGCGTCGCGTCCGACCGGAGCGGTCCGGGTTCGATGCCGAGCAGCTCGCCGAAGCGCGGGCTCGCGTACGCGAAGCGGCGGGTGCCGTCGGGCGCGCGTTCGAAGCGGAACAGGCCGCCCGGGACCTCGGCGGCCAGGTGGCGCAGGTCGCGCAGGGCGTCGTCGCGCTCCCGGGCGGCGTCGGCACGATCGAGCACCCCGAGCACCACCTGGGCGGCCGCGCCGAGCGCGACCACCGCGTCCGCCGGCCACGGACCCGGGGCGGCAGCCTCGAAGGCGACGAACCCGGCCGTCCGCTCCTCGTGGCGCATGGGTACGTACAGGAGCGCGGCGCTGCCCGCCGCGACGCGCGCAGCGACGAGCGCAGCGGGCGCGTCGCCTGGGTCGCGGACCCGCGCGCGCAGGTCGGGCTCGACGATGGCCTCGCCGGCGGCGAGCCGGTCCCACCACGCCCCCATGCGCTCGATGCCCTCGATGGGTGGCCGCGCGCCGGTTGCTTCGCCCTCGAGGCACCAGTCGTGGGTGCGTTTCAGGGTGTGCCCGTCGGCCGCGAGGAACACGACGGAAGCGAGGTGCGCGCCGGTCGCGTCGGCCAGGACGCCGAGCGCCGCACCGACGCCGCGCTCGATCTCCTCGGCCGGGAGCTCGGTGACCCGGCGCAGCAGCTGCAGCGTGCGCGGAGCGACGAGGTCGTCGCCGCGCGGATCGCGGTCGCTGGGGTCGTGCCGGTCGGCTGCCATGTCGCCAGCCTACGGGAGTCGGGCGTGGGGCCGCGGTGAAACCGTCGGGCGTGCGCCGCGCGCCGGTCGATGTGGCGTCAGATTGCGGCGCGCTCGGTATGCCAGTGGAGGAGGGCGGACTCGGTCATCGGGCGCCCGAACAGGTACCCCTGCCCGACCGAGCACCCGCGCGCGAGCAGCGAGACGCGCTGCGCTTCGGTCTCTACCCCTTCGGCGACGGCTTCGAGGCCGAGACCGGCGGCGAGCGCGAGCACGCCGTCGACGAGGGCCGCCTCGCGCTCCCCGGCGCCGAGGCGCTGCACGAAGCTGCGGTCGACCTTGAGCACATCCACCGGAAGGACCGCCAGGCGATGCAGCGAGGAGTAGCCCGTGCCGAAGTCGTCGATCGCCACCCGGGCGCCGGCGGAGCGCAGGCGCCGCAGCGGGTCGAGGAGGTCGGCGTGTTCGTCCGCCATCACGCTCTCGGTGACCTCGAGGTCGAGGTCGATCGGTCCGAGTCCATGACGCTGCGTGATGAGCGCAAGGCGCGCTTCGAGGTCACCGGCGCGCAGCTCCTGCGGCGCGACGTTGAGCGCGAGCCGCCCTCCGAGGGCGCACCCGGTGGCGCGCAGGCGGGCGAAGCCGGCGCACGCGAGGTCGAAGACGTGGTCGCTGAGCGCCTGCACCAACCCCGATTCCTCGGCGAGGGGCACGAAGGTCGACGGCGGCACGGCGCCGCGCGTCGGGTGGTTCCACCGGGCGAGCGCCTCGACGCCGACGCAGCCGCTGCCGTCGAGCCGCACCTGCGGCTGGAAGGCAGCGTGGATCCCGGAGCCGTCGCGGAGCGCGGCGCGCAGGTCCTCGGTCAGTTGCGCCCGTTCGCGCATGCGCGCGTCGAGGTCGGGGGTGAAGTACGCGACCGCGCCGCGCCCCGCGCGCTTGGCGCGGTACATCGCCAAGTCGGCGTTCGCCAGCAGCGTGCCGGCGTCGGCGCCGTCGTCCGGGGCCACCGACACGCCGATCGACGCGCCGACGCGCACGTCGCGGCCGGCGACCGCGATCGGCTGGTTCACGGTGCTCAGGACCTTTCGGGCGACGCTGCCGGCGCTTCCGACGGTGTCGAGCCCGGCCGCGACGATCGCGAACTCGTCGCCGCCGAGCCGCGCGACCGTGTCGGCGCCGCGCAGCACGTCGTCGAGGCGATGGGCGAGCGCTGCGAGCAGCTCGTCGCCTGCGGCGTGCCCGAAGGTGTCGTTGACGCTTTTGAAGCCGTCGAGGTCGACGACCATGAGCGCCGTCGAGTGGCCGGTGCGGGCGTCGCGCGCGAGCGCTCGATCGAGGCGGTCGGCGAGCAGCACCCGGTTCGGGAGTCCGGTCAGCGGGTCGTGGTGCGCCAGGTGGTCGAGCTTCGCGCGCTCCTGCAACAGCACGCGCTCGAGGTCGAGGCGCTGGACGAGGGCGCCGATCAGGTCACCGAGCAGGCGGCCCGCCTCGAGCGAGTCCTCGCCGAAGGCGCCCGCGTCGGAGAAACTGTTCAGCTGCAGGTACGCGGCCGTCCTCCCGGCGACCACGATCGGGACCGAGAGGGTGGCGGCGATCGCGGCGGTCGGGCCGGCGGTCTCGAACGCGGCGCGCACCGCCGGGTCGTCGAGCACGTGCGGGAGCAAGCGCGGAGCGCGCGTCACGTCCTTGGCCGCCGGCTCCGAGATCGCGTCCGGCGGGAACCGCAGCGGTGCGATCGTGGCTAGGTCGAAGCCGACCGCGGCGACGAAGCGGAAGCGTCCATCCTCCTCGAGCTGCAGCACGCTTCCGGCCTCGGCGCCGGGGACGTGGCGCACGGCTTGCTCCAGGACCTGCTGCAAGGGCTCGGCGGCGTGGTGCTGCACCAGCGCGGCGTGCGCGAGCGCCAAGAGCGCCTGGCGCAACCGGTTGCCACGCTCGAGCGAGCGCCGCGCGCGCACCTGCTCGGTGACGTCGACGCTGTGGTACACGGCGCCAGTGACCACGCCGTCGTCGTCGCGCACGGGGCTGATCGTGACCTCGACCCAGTAGTCCGCGACGTCCGGCTCCCGGTGCTCGGGACCCCACTGCTCACGGACCAGTTCGCCGGCGAGCGCCCGGCGCAGGTCGGCATCGAAGTAGGCGGCCTCGATCCGCTCGCCGATCTCGAGCTCGATGCCGTAGTTGCGCCGCGAGCGCTCGGCCGCCACCGGGTTGAACGCCACGATCCGGCGTTCGTGGTCGAACAGCACGATGGTGGCGCTCGCGTACTCGAGCATGACGTCGAATCGTTGGCGCGTAGCGCGTTCGCTCGAGGAGCGGGCGAGCGCGATGCCGATCAGGTGGGCGGTCAGCCGCAGCATCTGGCGGACCGACGGGCTCCACGCGCGTTCGCGCCGCACCGACACGAACCCGACGAAGCCGTTCCAGCGGCCGCCATGGCGCAGGGGCACCGCCAGCAGCGACCGCACCCCGAGCTCCGTCAGCACCGCCGCCTCGGGGTGGTGGGCGGGATCGAGCGCGGCGACGCTCGGCACCACGACGGCCTCGCCGCGCTCGAACGCGGGCGCCCAGCGCACGATCCGGTCGATCGGGACGGCTTGGAGCTTCGCCATCTGCGGTTCGACGCCCGGGGCGCTCCACTCGTGCGTGTTGCGGATCGTCGTACCGTCGCCCGCGACCATGAACGTGTACGCACGGTCGGCGCCGGCCGCCGGCCCGAGTTCGCTCAACAGGTCATCGATCGCCGCGTCGAGCTCCTGCGTGGAGCGCTCCTCGAGCCGCATCGCGAGGTGGGCGATCAGTTCGAGCGCCTTCTCGTCGTGGTCGAAACGCGGTTCGGTGCGCGGGGTCACGTCCGGAGCGTACCGGAGGCGGGCGGGTCCCGTCGCGCTTCCTTCCCAGCTGTTCTCAGCGACGCCCTTCGTAGGAGAGCAGCAGGCCGGCGAAGGCGGCGGAGAACAGCACCACGGCGGCGGCGAACGGCGCCGCCTCGGCGAGCATCCCCTCGTTCGTGCGCGAGAACACGCGCACCGCCAGCGTCGTGTACCCGGTGGGCGCGAGGAGGAACGTCATCGGTAGCTCCTTCATCGCCACCATGAGCACCATCGCGCCGGAGGCGGCGAGGCTGCGCCCGATCAGCCGCAGGGTGGTCTGCGCGAAGGCCGCGAAGCGCGACCGTCCGAGCGAGCGGGCCGCTTCCTCGACGCGCGGGCTGATCTGCAGGAGCGCACTCCGGACGGGGCCGATGGCGAGGGCGAGGAACGAGATCACGTAGGCGGCGATCACGAGCGGGATCGTTTGGTACAGGCCCGGCGCCGAGCGGAGGGCGAACATCACGAGCGCGAGCGCCAGGGCGACGGGTGGGATCGCGTACCCGACGTAGGCGAGCCGCTCGACCGCGTGGCCGGCCGCGCTCCGCACGCGCGCGCCCATCACCGCGATCGGCAGCGCCAGGACGGTCGCGACCAGCGCGGCAGGGAGGGCGAGGGCGGCGGTGCGCCCGAAGGTCGCCGCGACGGCCTGCAAGGTGGCGAGGCTCGGGGGCGCGAGCACCAGCCAAGCGCCGAGGGCGAGGACCGGCAGGCCCAGGGCGGCGCCCAGCACGAGCGCCACCCACGTCCATGCCAGCGGGGCACGCGCGCCGAGCTTGGTCGTCGGCGCCCGTCGGGCGGCGCCACCGCCCACGCGCGCGTAGCGCCGCCGGCCCAGCAGTCGCGCTTCGAGCAGGACGATCGAGAGCGTCATCGCGAGCAGCGTGAGCGCCAACCAGGCGGCGTAGGTGCGGTCGAAGGCCGAGGTGTACTGCGTGTAGATCGCGTAGCTGAAGGTCTCGTAGCGCATCAACGCCACCACGCCGAAGTCGCCGAGCACGTAGAGCGCCACCACCAGCCAGCCGGCGAGCAGCGCCGGGCGCAGCTGCGGCACCACGACGGTGCGCAGGGTGGCCGCGGGCGATTGCCCGAGGCTGCGCGCGCTCTCCTCGAGCGCGGGGTCGAGACCGAGGAGCGCGTTGCGGACGTTCAGGAACAGGTACGGGAAGGTGTAGAGCGAGAGCGCCAGCGCGGCGCCGAGGTAGCCGGAGGGGCGGGCCACGCTCCACCCCCCGAGCTGGGCGAGCAGCCCCTGGTGGCCGCCGAGGCCGAGTAGCGCGTAGGCCATGACGTACCCCGGGATCGCGAGCGGAACGACCGAGAGCCAGGTGATCAAGGTGCGGCCCCGCAGGTCGGTGCGCACGACCAACCACGCGAGCGGGACCGCCAACAGCGTCGTGAGCGCCAGGACGCCCCCCACGAGCGCCATCGTGTTCGCGAACAGCGCCCACGTGCGCGGGCGGAACACCAGACGCGCGACCGTGGCCGGGTCGGCCTCGGTCGCGCGCAGGATCAGGTAGGCGATGGGGAGCAGGGTGGCCGCGCCCGCGACGAGCGCGGGCACGGCCACGTACCACGGGACGCGCCGGATGCCGCGGCGCACGCGGGCCAGCGCGGCGGGGTTCAGAGGAGGCCGACCTCCCGCAGCAGGTCGAGGGTGCCGTCGAGGTCGTCGAGGGTGTCGAGGTCGACGTCGGGGCTCGCTTCGATCAGGCGTTCGAGGCTCTCGAGGTTGGCGTTGGGGGCGACCGCGGTGGTCACGGGGTACTCGAAGACCTCGTTCGTGAAGTAGCTCTGGGCCTCGGCGGAGAGCAGGAACGCCACGAAGCGCTCGGCCACCTCGGGTTGGCTGCTCGTGTCGAGGACGCCGGCTCCGGCCACGTTCACCAGGTTACCCACGTCGCCGTCCGCGAAGAAGGCCTGGGCGACGGGGTAGCTCGGGTCGCTGGCGAGGAAGCGCAGCAGGTAGTAGTTGTTCACCAGCGCGACGTCGACCTCGCCGGCCGCGATGGCCTCGACCTGGGTGGTGTTGTTCGAGTACGCGCGCACGCCGTTCGCCTGCATGCCGCGCAGCCAGTCGCGGGTCACGTCTTCACCGTGCACGACGCGCATGGCGGTGACGAAGGCTTGGAAGCTGCCGTTCGTAGGGGCCCACGAGACGCGGCCGCGCCACTCGGGGGCGGTGAGGTCGAAGACGCTGCTCGGAAGGTCGGCGACGCGGTCCGGGGCGTAGGCGAACACCCGCGCGCGGCCGCTGGTGGCGACCCACGTCTGGCTGGCGCCCGAGTAGATGCCCGGCAGCTCGGCCGTGAGCGCCTCGGGCACGGCGCGCAGGCGACCGGCCTGGGCGAGCGCACCCAGCGCGCCGGCGTCCTGGCCCCAGTAGACGTCTGCGGGGCTCACGCGCCCCTCCTCGAGGATCAGCACCGCGAGCTGGGCGGTGTCGCCGTAGCGCACGGCGACCTCGATGCCGGTCTCGGCGGTGAAGCGGGCGACGAGCGGGGCGACGAGCGCCTCGCCGCGGCCGGAGTAGACGGTGAGCGTCTGCGCCGAAGCGGCGCCCAGGAGGAGGGCGGCGAGGAGGGGGAGCAGGCGGTGGCGCATGGAGGACTCCTTGATGGCGGGCGCGGGGCGCTCGGTAGAAGCGACAATACCCGAGTGATCAGGTCGGGAATCCAGGGACGAAGCTACCGTGCTCCGGGATCGACGTCAATACCCGAGTGGGGGACTCGGGTATCGGGCATCGTGCGGCGCCCGCAGCGCCGTGCGCGGTGCGCGCGGTAGCTTGGACGGCGTGGGCGATCCCAAGGGCGTGCGGTTCGTGGCGGTGCAGGCGGCGCTGTTCGTGGTGGTGGGCGCGGGTCCGCGGTGGTTCGGCGGGATCGAGTCGACCGGCGCGCTGCGGGCGCTCGCGCTCGCGTTCATGGTCCTCGGCGTCGCGCTCGCCCTCGCCGGCGGCTTCCGGCTCGGACGCAACCTCACCCCGCTGCCCGTCCCGGTCGATGGGGGCCGGCTGGTGACGTCGGGCGCGTACGCGTTCGCGCGCCACCCCATCTACGGCGGCCTGCTCGTGCTCGCGCTCGGTTGGAGCGCGTTCGCCGGGTCGTTGGGCACGCTCGGGGCGACCTTGGTGCTGTGGGCGCTCTTCGAGGTCAAGTCGCGCTTCGAGGAGCGCGCCCTGCTCGCGCGGTACCCCGAGTACGCGCGCTACCGCGCCGGCACGCGCCGCTTCGTGCCGTTCATCTACTGATGGCCGCGTGGCGGGGGCACGCGGTGGTGGTGGGGGCCGGCGTCGTGGGGCTTGCGTCCGCCGACGCGCTCGCCCGCGACGGCTGGCGGGTGACGCTGCTCGACGCCGCGCTCGGCCCCGGTCGCGACGGCGCCAGCTTCGGGAACGCCGGCATGATCGTCCCGAGCCACGTCCTCCCGCTCGCGCAGCCCGGGGTGTTCGGCCGCTCGCTGCGCTGGTTGCTCGACCCGGAGAGCCCCTTCTACGTCGCGCCGCGCGCCGACCTCGAGCTGCTGCGCTGGGGCTGGCGCTTCTGGCGCTCGGCCACCCCGGCCCACGTCGCGCGCACGCTGCCGCGGTTGCACGCCCTCCACC
>JAGXHO010000035.1 GCA_024636105.1 Trueperaceae bacterium
CCGCGTTGGTGACCGTCAGCGTGTAGGTGGTGGTGGCGCTCGGGCTCACGGTCACCTGGCTGGCGCCGGCGGGGATGGAGATCGGGTTCGTCCCGTCGTCGAGGGCGACGGTAGCGGTTCCGACGATCGTCCAGGCCAGCGTGGCGGAGTCCCCGCCGCCGATCGTGGACGGGTTCGCCGTGAAGCTCGTGATCTCCGGGGCTTCGACGGCGGGCGGCGTGGGGCCGCCGCACGCTGCCAAGAGCGCGAGCAGCGTAGCGACCGCCCAGACGCCGAGGAGCCGGCGGCGGTGCGTTGGGGTTCCGTTCATGGTCGACCGACCTTTCCTACCGCGCTTGCGCGGTACGTCCCGTTGAGTCTTACCGGTCGCGGTCGCCGCGTGGCAAGCGCAGGTCACACGTAGGGCGCCGTGCTTCGGTCGGTCAGAACCGCGTCAGACCGGTTCGGCTAGGTTGCGAGCCTACCAGGGGCAGCGACGCCCGGGACGGACCGTGGCGTCGTTCGCGCCGACGACAACGTGACGACCGAGACCGTGCTCGTTCCGAGCGACCCGTACCGTGCAGGTAGGCCCTAGCTGCCGAGGGAGATCCCAACGATGAGCGACGAACGCCGACACCCCACCGCACGCCCCGCCGATGAGCGCGGCTCGACCGGTCCGGTGCCGAGGCCCTACACGGGTCGCGAGCGGCGCGGCCGCGACGATGGGCTGCCGCCCGGCGTCACCGTCGGTCGGCGCCGAACCGATCCCCCGGTCGCGCGTCTGTCGCCCACGGGCGTGGTCATCCGCGTGCTCGCCGACGCCGTGATCGCCTCGATCGCCGTGTTCGTCGCCCTCGTCGCCGCCAGCGCCTTCGACCGCGGGGAGCTCGGCACCGTCGCCGCCTTCGCGCAGATGTTCCTCCCCGGCGGCTTCGTGTTGGGCACCGGGTTCGTCGCGGCGGTGACGCTCGCGAACACCGCCTTCGGCGTCTACTCGCGCCACCGCACCTACCCGTTGCGCACCAAGGTGGTGCGCTTGGTCCAGAGCGTGCTCGTCGCCGGCGCCGGTGCCGGGGTGTTCTTCCTGCTGCTTCCGGCGTCGCTGGCGGTGCCCAACCTCGCCTTCATGGTCGCCTGGGCGCTCACGGCGATCGCGATGCCGATCTCCCGCTGGTGGGCGTGGGCGTACCGGGTCGACGAGGCCACGCGCCGCACGCGCTACGGGGGCCAGCGGCCGAGCGCCGGCGAGGCACGCCGCGCCGACGACCCCGGTACCGTGCTGGTGGTGGGTGGCGGCGGCTACATCGGGTCGGCCCTGCTCCCCAACCTGCTCGAGTCGGGGCACAAGGTGCGCGTGCTCGACGTGTTCATGTACGGAAAGAAGGCGATCGCTCCGTACCTCGAGCACCCGCGGCTCGAGGTCGTGGAGGCCGATTACCGGCAGATCGACAAGCTCGTAGAGTCCATGCAGGGCGTCAAGACGGTGGTCCATCTGGGCGGCTTGGTGGGCGACCCCGCCTGTGCATGGAACGAGGACCTGACCATCGAGGTCAACCTGACCTTCACCCGCGTGATCGCCGAGGTCGCCAAGGCGAGCGGGGTCCGGCGGTTCGTGTTCGCCAGCACCTGCAGCGTCTACGGCGCCAGCGACGAGATGCTCGACGAGGAATCGGAGCTCAACCCGGTGTCGCTGTACGCGCGCAGCAAGATCGGTTCCGAGAAGGTGCTCAAGAAGCTGCACGATGCGCGCTTCGCCGTCACCTTGCTGCGCTTCGGCACCATCTTCGGCATCTCGGGGCGCACCCGCTTCGACCTGGTCGTCAACCTGCTCACCGCCAAAGCGTTCGTCGACAAGGGCATCACCGTGTTCGGCGGCGACCAGTGGCGGCCGTTCGTCCACGGGCTCGATGCCGCCCGCGCGGTGGGCATGGTGGTCGACGCGCCGGTCGAGGCGGTGGCGGGACGCGTGTTCAACGTCGGATCCGACGAGCAGAACGCCACCTTGGGCGATGTCGGACGCTTGATCAACGTCGTCGTCCCCGAAGCCGAGTACGTCGACTCCGGCCGCGACGGCGATCGTCGCAACTACCGGGTGTCGTTCCGGCGCATCCGCGAGGAGCTGGGCTTTTTGCCGGAGTGGACGTTGGAGGCCGGCATCCGCCAGGTCCTGAAGGCGCTCGCGAGCGGCGAAGTGGGCGACTACCGGGCGCCGGAGTACAGCAACGTGGCGTGGCTCCAGGGCATGGACGAGGCGTCGACGTACCTCACCACCGAGAGCACCTACGCGCACGGGCTCATCACCGAGAGCGATCGCACGCAGGTGCGGACCGCGCCCCCGGCGCCGGCGCCCCAGATCGTCGAGTCGCGCGGGGCCGAGAGCGGGCCGGTCGTCGATCCCACGCCGCACCCCGACGCGCCGAGGCGCCGCGAGGCTGCTGCTTGACCTATCGGACCACCTGACCGTGGGCTCGAGCCCGACGTTCCACGACCGCGCCTAGGCCACCTCGACCTGGGCGCGGGCTCGCGTCGCCACTTCGTGCATCGACAGCGACGCCATACCGTGCGCGTCGCGCAGGCGTTCGAAGGCGCGCAGCACCGCCTCCAGGTTCGCGAGGTTGGCGTCCTGGTCGACCCCGAAGTTGTGCGGGTGCCACCACACGTGGCAAACGGTGCCGAGGCGCGCCGCCGTCTCCATCGCGCGGACCACGCGAGCGACGCGCATCGGCTCCAAAGGCCGGAAGCGTGCGATCGCTGGCCGCAGGAAGCGGCTCTCGGGAACGTCCACCAACCCGTGGCCGTCGACCGTCGGCCAGTCGGAGTCGTTGGCTCCGGTGATCGACACGTAGGTGTCGATGAAGCGTCCGGCACGAAGCAAGAGCGGTCCGCCCACGCCCGGGCGCGGTCGGTTGAGACCGTTGGGCTCGGGACCGCGATGCGCGGTGAAGCCGGCGGCCGCGATGAGCGGCAGGTCGACGGCGCGCACCTGGTGGCGCGGGATCACCAGCGAGCGCAGCTCGTGGCCGTGGGCGCGACCGATGCCGCGCGCCGCGGCGAGGTCGGCGGCGATCGCCGCGGGCGTCACGCCGCGCTCCATCGGGTAGAGGTGGCTGTACGAGTGCGACGCGAGCTCCTGGCGCGGCGCGGTGGCGACGAGGCGCACGAGCGAGGCGGCGAAGTGCAGGGGGTCGCGGCGCTCGTCGTCACCGACCTCGTCGCCCTCCAACGCCACGTACGGGTCCAGGCGCGGGACGGCGTAGGCGGGGCGCTCCACCGGGGCGTGGGCCAGCGCCTCTTCGCGCGACCCCGCGAACAGGATGCCGACGGTGGCCCACGTGGCAGCCACGTCGTGGCGGGCGAAGGCGTCGAGCATCCGCGGCACGACGTCGCGCGCCCCCAGGAGGTGCCCGCGGTACGCGCCAGCAACGTCCAGGACGTCGCGAACGCCCCAGGCGAGCTCGAAGTCGAGCGAGATCACGAGCGCGCCGGTGCGCGGCGGGTTCGGGGTCATGGGTCGATCGTACGGTGGACGCGGCGTTCGGGGTGCTTGCCCGGCGGTCGGACCGCGCGCCGCGTCATAGCACTGTAGGAGCCCGAGGGATAGGTTGGGGCATGCCCGACGTCCGCCGCGCACCGGCGGAGAGAGTGGAGTTCCCCATGCCCGACCCGACCACCCCCCCGCGCGCGCGCCGGTCGCCGCGCACGACGTTCCTGCCCTACTCGCCGCCGTGGCTCGGACAAGAGGAGATCGACGAGGTCGTCGATACGCTCAAGTCCGACTGGATCACCACCGGCCCCAAGACGCGCGCCTTCGAGGCCCAGTTCGGCGCCTACGTCGACGCGCCGGGCGGCACCAGCCTGATGGTGGCGTCGTGCACCGACGCGCTGCAGGTGGCGCTCGCCGCGCTCGGCGTCGGCCCGGGCGACGAGGTGATCGTCCCCACCCTCACCTTCGCCGCCACGGCGAACGTGGTCGAACACCTCGGCGCCACGACCGTGCTGGTCGACGTGCTCCCCAACACGCTGTGCATCGACCCGGCGGCGGTCGAGGCAGCGCTCACGCCGCGCACCAAGGTGGTCGTACCGGTCCACTACGCCGGCCACCCGGTGGAGCTCGACGTGCTCGACGCGCTCGCGGCCAAGCACGGCTTCGCGATCCTCGAGGACGCCGCGCACTCCGCGCCCTCCTCGTACCGGGGGGCCAAGATCGGGAGCCGCTCGACGCTCACCGCGTTCAGCTTCTACCCGACCAAGAACCTCACCACCACCGAAGGGGGCGCCCTCACCGGCGACCCGGAGCTCGTGGACCGCGCGCGGGTGCTGTCGCTGCACGGCATGTCCAAGGACGCCTGGAAGCGCTTCGACAAGGCCGGCTCCTGGGAGTACGACGTGATCGCGCCCGGCTACAAGGCGAACATGACCGACCTGCAGTCCTCGCTGGGGATGCACCAGCTGCGCAAGCTCGACGGCTTCCACCAGCGGCGGCAGGAGATCGCGCGCCGGTACACCGAGGCGTTCGCGGGCGTCGAGGCGCTGCAGCCGCCCACCGAGTTGGCGCACGTGGTCAGCAGCTGGCACATGTACGTGCTGCGCTTGCGCCCCGAGCGCCTCACCATCGACCGCAACCGCTTCATCGAGGAGCTCAAGGCGCGCCAGATCGGCACCAGCGTCCACTACCGGCCGCTCCACATGATGAGCTTCTACGCGCAGAAGTACGGCCACGCGCCCGAGGCGTTCCCGGTCGCGCACGACGCCTTCTCGCGCATGCTCTCGATCCCGCCGTTCCCGCGCATGAGCGACGACGACCAGGCCGACGTCATCGACGCGGTGCTCGAGCTGGTCGAGACGCACGCGGCCTGACGCCGTGCTGCGCCGAGCCTTCGACCTCACCGCCGCGAGCGTCGGTCTGGTGCTGCTGAGCCCGGTCTTCCTGGTGGTGGCGCTGGCGATCCGGCGCAGCTCGCCCGGTCCCGTGTTCTTCCGGCAGGTGCGGGTGGGCCGCGGCGGCGAGCCCTTCCGGATGACCAAGTTCCGGAGCATGCGGCCCGATGCCGAGAAGCTCGGCGGGCAGCTCACGGTGGGCGCCGACCCGCGCATCACGCCGATCGGAGCGTGGCTCCGGAAGACCAAGATCGACGAGCTGCCGCAGCTGCTCGACGTGGTGCGCGGCGACATGGCGCTCGTAGGACCCCGCCCCGAGGTGCCCAAGTACGTCGCCCACTACACCCCCGAGCAGCGCCGCGTGCTCGAGGTGCGCCCCGGCATCACCGACCCGGCCTCGATCCAGTACCGCGACGAGTCCGAGGTGCTGGCGAAGGCCGCCGATCCGGAGCGGGCGTACATCGAGGAGGTGATGCCGCACAAGCTGGCGATCAACCTCGAGTACCAGGCGCGGCGCACGCTGCTCAGCGACGTCGGCGTCATCTTCGCGACGTTGGCTCGGATCGTGCGGCGGGGCGACTGAACGCGGCATGGACCCCACGCCCGAAGGCGTGAGGATCTCGTCAGACGGCCGGCCCTATGCTCGGGCCACGATGCTGTTCGTGCTCTTCGTCTCCCTCTACGCGTTCTGCGCGGCGCTCCTGCTCGTCGTCGTCTGGCAGGACCGCCACCGCGCCACCGCGCACCGCGACGCGCGCGACCCGCGGGCGTCGCACGCCTCGGAGTTCGTCTTCCGCACGCAGGCCTGAAGGCGGGGGCCCGCCGGCCGGTTCGGGCCGAACCCTGCCCCCCACATGGAACGCGGGCGCCCCGGAACCTCCGGGGCGCCCGCGCGCGTCAGGCAGGTGGAGCCGCGTTCAGATCACGGGCGCCACGTACTCGAAGGTGAAGGTGACCGGGGCCGAAGGGGCCACCGTCGAATCCGGGTCGGGCTCGATGCCCTCGTCGATCGTGCCCTCGTTCACGACGATGCCGGCCTGGACGGTCACGTCGTACACCCAGAACGAGGAGCCGCCGTTCTCGTAGACCTTCGTGATCGCGCCCTCGCCCTCGTTGATCGTGAAGTCCGAAGCGCCGACGTCGCCGCTGCTCGCGCCGCCGTCGTAGGTCAACTCGAAGAGCAACACCGGGAAGCTGGCCGGCAGCGCGTCGGTGGGCACGCCGCTCACGCGGACCTTGTCGCCGTTGACCACGATGACGTTGCCCGCGGCGCCGACGATGTAATCGGTGCCGTCGACGTACGCGAGGTCGAAGCCGAGCACCAGTTCGAAGGTGGCGTCGGCGGTCTGGCCGAGCTCGTCGGTGGCGGTCACGGTGCCGGTGAACGTGCCGACCGCGCCGGTGAAGCCGCCGATGGTGCCGGTGGTCGCGTCGAGCACGACCTCGTAGGTATCGCCGCCCAAGTAGTCCGGGTAGTCGCCGGCGACGAGCGGGTCGAGATCGAGGGTGGTGAAGGCCGCAGGCAACGCACCGGCGGTGACCGCGTAGGTGATCGTGCCGTAGCCGCCCGTGAAGGGCTCGAGCAACGCGATCTCGGTGCCGACGTTCGACGCGGCGTCGTAGCCGGCGTACGCACCGCCCACGAGCTCGGCGGCGACCTCGATGGAGTAGGTCAGGTCGACGGTCTGGGCAGCGCCGTCGGTGACGACGACGGTACCCTCGAAGAGGCCGGTCTCGGTGGGCGTGCCGGCGATGGCGCCGGTGTCGGCGTCGAGCGAGACGCCGGTCGGGAGCGCGTCGCCGACGGCGAGCGCGAAGGCGTAGGCGCCTTCGCCGCCGGTCACGTCGGCCGCGAGGTCGATGGCGGTGTTCTCAGCGACGACGGTGTCGGCGTACGGGCCGCCCACGAGGGCTTCCGGCAGCGGCTCGCTGGCCGTGGTGAAGCTCCAGCTGGAGGCAGCGCCGAGCTCGAGGCCGCTGACGGTGGACACCGTGGCGGCGAGCGTCGCGGTGTACGTGGTGTCGAAGTCGAGGTCGGCGTCGGGGGTGAAGCTGGCGATCAGGCCGGTGCCGTCGAGCGCCACCGTCCCGGTCACGGCCGCGCCACCGTCCACGACGAGCGCGAAGGCGCCGTCGAGGGTGTCGCCGTCGATCGGGGTGTTGAACGTAGCCGTCACGACCGCGTCGACCGACACGTCGGTCGCGTCATCGGCGGGGTTGGTGCTCTCGACCAAGAGGGTGTCGGGCTCGTCCTCGGTGGTGAAGCTCCAGCTCGCCGCGCCGCCCAGCTGGACGCCGCTCGTGGTGGCGACCGTGCCGGCGATGGCTGCGGTGTACATGGTGCTGTACGCCAAGTTGGCGTCCGGGTTGAAGGTCGCGGTGCGGCCGTCGCCGCTGAGCGTGGCGGTGCCGGTCGCTACGGCGCCGCCTTCGGCCGTGAGGGTGAAGGCGCCGTCGAGCGTGGCCGCGTCGATGGCGCGGTCGAAGGTGGCCGTGAGGAGGACGTCGACCGCTACTTCGGTGGCGCCGTCCTCCGGGTTCAGGTCGGTAAGGGTGAGCGGCAAGGCGCCGGTCGTACAGGCGGCGAGCAGCAGGGCGAGGCTTAGTGGGGCGAGCCAGCGCTTGAGCACGGGGACCTCCGATGGGTGATGGGGTGGGTCGGGCAGGCCAGGCCCCGTTGGCCCGGCGCTGCGCCGTCCGACGACCTACGGGCGTCGGGCGGACGCGGACCCCTCAAGGATACTCGGTCGCTAACCGAAACGAGGTACGGATTTCCGCAAGCTGCGGTCGGAAACGGCGCGAACGTGCCGTCGGGACCGCGTTCAGCGCGCTAACGTGAGCGCTATGAGCCCAAGCAGCCCTGAACTCCGTGCCGCGGACGTGCCAGGTCCGCACCCCGACGACGTCCGCTGGTCCCTCACCCCGTTCTTCAGCGGTCTGCAGGGCGCCGACTACCGCACGGCGCGCGCCGACCTGGAGGCGCGCGCCGATGCGTTGCAGGCCTTCGCCGAGGCCCACGACCTCGTCTCTGGCGGCCCGCTCCCCGCGAGCGACGCCGTGCGCGCGACCCTCGTTGACCTGCTCGAGCGCCAGAACACGCTCGCCGAGCTGCTGGGCGACGTGTCGGTGTACCTGAGCGGCTTCGTGAGCGTCGACGCCTTCGACGACGCCGCGCAGGCCGAGCAGTCGACGCTGCGCGGCCTGGGCGCGCGCCTGGGGGCCTTCGAGGCGCGCGCGACTGCATGGGTCGGCCGGCTCGACCTGGACGCGCTGCTCGCGGACGGTACCTTCGACGGGCATGCGCACCATCTGCGCCGTACCCAGGAGGCCGCCCGCAAGCAGATGGGCGACGCCGAGGAGGCGCTCGCCGCCGCGCTCGCGCCCTCGGGCGGCGACGCCTGGGCCAAGCTGCACGGCGACCTCGCCGGCAAGGCCGCCGTGCCGTTGCAGCTGCCTGGTGCGGACGCGCCTGAGATGGCCGGTCTGGCGCGCCTCTTCGTGCTCCAGAGCGACCCCGACCGGGCCGTGCGCGAGGCGGCCTACCGCGCCGAGCTCGAGCTGCTCGAGCAGCACTCGGTGGCCTTCGCGGCGGCGATGAACGGCGTCAAGGGGGAGGTGGGGACGCTGGCGCGGCGCCGCGGCTGGGCGCGGCCGCTCGACGTGGCGCTCTTCCAGAACGGCATCGACGCCCCGGCGCTCGAGGCGCTGCAGAGCGCCGTGCGCGCGGCGTTCCCGGTCGCGCGTCGCTACCTGAACGCCAAGGCGCGCTTCCTGGGTCTGGAGCGGCTCGCCTGGTACGACCGCATGGCGCCCGTGCAGGTGGGCGAGCCGCGCTCCTTCACCTGGGCGGAGGCGAAGTCCTTCGTGCAGGCGCGCTTCGAAGCCTTCGCGCCCGAGCTGGGCGCGCTCGCGCGGCGCGCGTTCGAAGAGGACTGGATCGACGTGCTCCCGCGCGCCGGCAAGCGCAACGGCGCCTTCTGCATGGGGGCGCCGGGCGCCAAGCAGTCGCGCGTGATGCTCAACTTCGGCGGCGGCCTCGACGACGTCTTCACGCTGGCGCACGAGCTGGGGCATGCCTTCCACAACGACGCGCTCTACGCCGCCGGCTGCCGGCCGCTGCAGGCGCGCACCCCGATGACGCTCGCCGAGACCGCCTCGATCTTCTGCGAGACGCTGATCGCGAACGGTCTGCTCGCCGAGTCCGACGACGCCACCCGGCTGGCGGTGCTGGAGCAGGACCTGCGCGGTGCGACGCAGCTGATCGTCGATATCGACAGCCGCTTCCGCTTGGAGTCGGGCATCTTCGAGCGGCGCGCCGAGCGCGAGCTGTCGGTCGCGGAGCTCGACGCCCTGATGCTCGACGCGCAGGACGCTACCTACGGCGACGCCCTCGACCCGGCCGTGCGCCACCCGCGCATGTGGGCGCAGAAGCCGCACTACTACTCGGCGCGGCGCTCCTTCTACAACTTCCCCTACGCCTTCGGCTTCCTGTTCGGGCGCGGCGTCTTCGCGCGCTACGCGGCGGAGCCGGAGGGCTTCGCGGCGCGCTACCGCGAGCTGCTCTCGCGCACCGGCATGGCGAGCGTCGCCGAACTGGGCCGCGACTTCGGCATCGACGTCGCGGACGTGGCGTTCTGGGAAGGGGCGCTGGGGGTCACGGTTGAGCGGGTTGGGGCGTACGAGGAGCTGGTGGACGCGGCCCAGCAGTGAGCTCGGCGGCTCAGGGCCGCACGAAGACCAGCGTCACGGGTGCGGACGAAAGACCGTTTTCGAGCGGCACGACGTTGCCACCGACGCGCTCTGCGCGGTGCCGGGAGGGCCTCACCTCGCGCGGAACGCCCACGCGTTGGGGTCGGAAGCTGGATCCTTGGGCACGTCGTTGGCGTCGATCCGCGGTAACGCGAGGTGCCGGTGGTGGTCCATGTCGGCCACCGCAAGCTCCGTCGTGAGGCCGAGGCGGCCTCGATGCTCGTCGACGACGGCCAGAAGACCTTCGTCGAAGCCGCCGTACGGGTAGCAGAGCGTCCAGTCCGCCAGGTCGCAGCCGATCTGGCGCAAGAAGTCCATCGACCCACGGACCTGGTGGGTCTGCTCTTCGGTCGTCAGCGTGTCGAGCCAGACGTGGTCGTAGCTGTGGCTCCCGACGTGCATCCCGTGGTGGAGCATGGTGCGCAA